>JBKOWC010000263.1:0-12218 GCA_046724215.1 Pseudomonadota bacterium
GCGCTGCAGGGCGCCGTCGACCAGGCGGCCGGGCGGACCGCCGACCTCGAGTCCACGGCCCGCGCCCAGGCAGACGCGGCGCAGGCCGCGGCGGCGGCGGCGGCCGAACAGCTGCGCCAGGTGCTGGCCAAGCAGGCGGACGAGATCGCGGCCGTCGCCGGCCTGCTCGAGGGCCAGGTCGCCGGTCTTCCGGCCGTTGCCAGCCAGCACGGCGACAAGATGATCGCGGCCGCGGCGAGCGCCGCCGAGCGCTTCCGCAGCGAATCGCAAGGGCACCTGCAGCAGTTCGCGGACATGGCCGCCAAGCTCGTCGAGCAGGTGGCGGCAGCGCGGCAGGCGATGCGCGCCCAGGCGGAAGAGATCGCCGAGGTGGCGGCCGCCGGCGCGGCCGCGGTGACCGCCAAGCTCGGCAGCGAGGCGGCGACGATCGGCGGCCTCTTCGAGCGCATCGCGGATCAGGGCGAGCAGCTGCACGGCATCACAAAGTCGCAGACCGCCGACCTTGCCGCTGCCGCCGAGCAGGCGTCGGCCACCGTGGCCGCGATCCAGGCGGCGGTGCAACGCCAAGCCGATGCCCTGAAGGCGACGCTCGACGAGAGCAGCGGGCATGCCAGCGAGGCGGCGGCGGTGCTCGGGCGGCAGTTCGCCGAACTGACCGCCTCGATCCGCCAAGCCGTTGCCGAGGGCGCCGAGGGCCTGAAGACGGTGTCGGCCGAGGCAGCGGGCCACGCCGCCAGTCTCGTGGAGACGCTGGCGCGCGAGCGGGCACAGCTGGCGGAGACGCTGGCCGCGGCCGAGGCCGACACCGCGCCGCTGCGCACGGCGCTGCGCACGCAGCTCGATGAGATCAGCAGCGTCGCCGCCCGCATCGCCACCGACACCTCCGGCATCGGGGCCAGCTTCAAGGACCACGCGGCGACTCTCGTGGAAGCGGCGCGCGCCGCGGGTGAGGAAGCGACCAACCTGCGCGCCATCCTCGACAAGCAGGCCGCCGATCTCTCGGGCATCATCGTCCGCACGGGCGAGCGCGCCGAGGAGATGCAGCGGCTGGTGGCGCAGCAGGCGCAGTCCATGCAGACGGCGGTGGACGCCGCCGAAGGGCGCGTGTCGGCGATCGCGCAGTCGCTCGAGAGCCGCCTCGTCGAACTCAACACGGCCGTGGGCGACGCCGGCGAGCGCCTCTCGGTGACCGGCGCCGACTGGCAGACGCATGCCGACTCGATTGCCGCCACCACGACCAACGCCCTCGACCGCGTCCAGCAGGTGAACCAGGCGCTGCGCACGCAGGCCGAGGAGGTCGGCATCGCCACGACCCAGGGCATCGGCCGCATCGACGAGCTGCGTGCCGCCGTGCGTTCGCTGGTCGGCGAGGTCGCGGTCGCCGCCGGCGAGGCGACGCGCCAGGCGACCGAGCTCGGCCGCGACGCGCGCGAGGAAGCCGAGGCGCTGATGGGGGCCATGCGTGGCACGGTCGGCGAACTCACCGGCGTACGCTCCGCCGTCGGCCAGGAGATCGCCGATCTCAGCCGCCTGATGAACGAGCTGCGGACGCTGGCGGCGAGCGTACGCGACGGCGTCGGTGCCGAGACCGCGGCGCTGGCGGGAGCGCTCACCGCGGCGCGGGCGGACGGCACCGCCGTGCGCGAGGAACTGCAGAACCAGACGGCCGATCTCACCGCCGCCGCCGAGCACATCAACGCCCGCTTGGCCGGGATCGGCGTCCTCCTCGATGCGCGTGCCGAAGCGGTCATCAACGCCGCCGACCGCGCGCTCGCCCGCGCCGGCGAACTGGGCGCCGTGTTCGAGCAGCAGTCCGCCATGCTGGGCGGCGCCGTGACCCAGGCGGCCAACGCCGCCGAGAGCCTGGCCGGGCGCCTGCGCGCCGAGAGCGATGGGCTGGCACAGGCCGCCGCCGCCATCGCCGAGCGGTCGGAGACGCTGCAGAAGAGCCAGCAGCGCCAAGTGCGCGACATGTTCCTGCGCACGGCCTCGACTATGATCGACGAGCTGAACGCGCTGGCGCTCGACATCCACCAGCTGCTCGATTCCGACATCCCCGACGACATCTGGAAGGCCTTCCGCCAGGGCGACCGCTCGGTGTTCGCGCGCCGCCTGTTCCGGCTCAAGGACAGCTACACGATCCCGGCCATCGAGCAGCGCTTCGACCGCGACGACCGCTTCCGCGAACTGGTCACCCGCTACATGGGCAAGTTCGAGGACCTGCTGCGCGAATCGAACGCCGCCGATCCGGAATCGGTGCTCAACGCCACCTTCATCACCGCCGATGTCGGCAAGCTCTACCTCGTCCTCTCCCGCAGCCTCGACAAGGCCGGCCACCGCAGGGTGAGCTGAGCGTGCAAAACAACCCCATGCATTAAAGAATCTGCCTTGTTTTTCAAAGGCCCGGCAGTGTCACGCCGGGACGTTTTCGACGGGGCGGGCGCCCCCGGAAGGGCGGGCGGGAGCGGGCGAGCGCCGCTCCCGCCGGTTGCGGACTGAGCCGCCGGCCGCTCAAGCGGCGCGGCGAGACGCTGCGGCCTCCACGCGCTTGCGTGCGGCGCTGCGGCGGCCGTCGACTCCGACTGGCACGTCGCCGGCGACGGTGACGCGGCGGACGATGCGCGGCTGGTCGCCATAGTCGTTGAGCGCGAAGTGCTGAGTCGCCCGGTTGTCCCAGATCGCGACGTCACCGGCCTGCCAGCGCCAGCGCACGGTGTTTTCGGGCCGCGTGATATGCGACTGCAGCAGCTCGAACAGGTGCTGCGAGTCGGTCTTCGAGTAGCCGATCAGCTTCTGCACGAAGTTGCCGAGCACGAGCGAGCGCTCGCCGGTCTCCGGATGCACGCGCACCACCGGATGTTCGGTCTCGTAGACGGTGGACGTGAAGATCTCGTCATAGTGCGCCTGGTCTTCCGAACGGGCATCGGCATGCACGGCGGCATAGTCGTAGGTGTTCGTGTGCACGGCCCACAGCCGGTCGGCGAGGTCGCGGAGCTCCGGCCGCAGTTCCTGGTAGGCCGCCACCGTGTTGCCCCACACGGTGTCGCCGCCCTGTGCCGGCACGACGACGGCGCGCAGGATCGAGGCCTGCGGGTACGCCACGTCGAAGGTGACGTCGGTGTGCCATTCGTTGGCGCGGCCGCCCCCCTTGCCGGCGTCGAGGTCGAGGATGTAGTCCGTGCCGAGGAGCGGTGGCACGGTCGGATGCGGCACCAGTTCGCCGAACAAGCGGCCGAACTTCTCCTGCTCGGCCTCATCCAGATGGCCCTGGTTGCGGAAGAAGATCACGCGGTGGCGCAGCAGCGCCTGCCAGATTCCCTTTACGGTCTCCGGCGCCAGGCTGCCGGACAGCCTCACGCCCGCGATCTCCGCGCCGATGCGGGCGGCGACGGGGTGGACCTGCAACCGGTGGTCGGCCTCATGTGCAACGGCAAGCTTGGTCATTCGAGCTACCTCCTCTATGGGCTCCCGGCGGGAGCGGTGACGATCGCGGCTGACGGCCCGATCACGAAGCGGCTTGTTCGAGCATGCAAAGAACGGCGCGCGCATGGGTCGCGGGCGGCTCCCCGACGCCGAGCAGGCCCAGCACCTGGTCGCGCAGCGCGACGAAGGCAGGGTCCGAGCGGCTGCGCGGAGAGGGGAGCGGCACCGGCAGGACCGCGGCGATGCGGCCGGGACGGGGCCGCATGACCACGATGCGGTCGCCGAGATAGACGGCCTCGTCGACGTCGTGGGTGACGAGGATGGCCGTGATCCCCTCGTGCCGCACGATGCGCAGCAGCTCTTCCTGCAACCGGGCCCGGGTGAGTGCGTCGAGCGCGCCCAGCGGCTCGTCGAGCAGCAGGATGCGCGGCCGGTTGACGAGCGCGCGGGCGATGGCGACGCGCTGCGCCATGCCGCCGGAAAGCTGCGACGGATAGGCCTTGGCAAAGTCGCCGAGGCCGACAAGCTCCAGATGCTCGCGCACCGCCCGCCGCTTCTGTTCGGCCGGAAGGTCGCTCTTCAATAGGCCGAGCGCGACGTTGCCTTCCGCGGTCAGCCAGGGGAGCAGCCGGTGCTCCTGGAAGACGATGGCGCGGTCGAGGCCGGGGCGGTCGAGGCGGCGATCGTCGAGGCGGATGTCGCCCTCATAGTCGGACTCGAGGCCGACCAGCAGGCGCAGCAGCGTCGACTTCCCGCAGCCGGAGGCGCCGACGATGGCAATGAACTCGCCGGGTGTCACGGAGAGGTCTATGTCCTCCAGCGCCTGCACGGCCTGCCCCGCGACCGCAAAGCGCTTGCTCACGTGACGGATGTCGAGCGTGCCGGATTGGGTCATGGGGCGCCTATTGTTTCTGCCAAGGCAGCAGCCTCGACTCGGCCAGACCCGCCAGCTTGTTGAGAAGAACGCCGATCATGCCGAGCAGGAGGACGCACAGGAGCAGCAGGTCCATCTGGAACAGCTCGCGTCCCTCGTTGAGGCGCCCGCCGAGGCCCGGTCCCAGGTTCAGGAAGAACTCGGCGCCGACCGTGGCGAGCCAGGCATAGATGAGGCCGAGATGGAGCCCGGTGACGATCGACGGGAAGGCGGCGGGCAAGGCGACGTAGCGCAGGAACTGGATGCGGCCGAAGGTGAGGACGCGGGCCACCTCGCGACAGTGTACGGGAATGCCGCGGGCGCCTTCGGCGCTGTTGAAGACGATGGGGTTGAGGGCGGCGAACGCGACGAACGCGATCTTCGCCGTCTCGCCGGTGCCGAACCACAGGGAGATCAGCGGCACCCAGGCGAAGAGGGCGATCTGCCGGTAGGCGGAGAACGTGGGGCCGAAGACGCGCTCGACGGTGCGCGACAGGCCCAGCGCCAGGCCGACGGGGACGCCGACAAGGGTGGCGATGGCGAACCCCGCGATGTCGCGCATGAGACTCATCGCGACGTCCAGCGGCAACTGCCCTTCGCCGAGTTCCATCCAGCCGCGCGCGGCGATGGCCTCGAGCGGCGGCAGGAAGCGGGCGTCGACGAGTCCGGCGTGCGCGGCCACCTCCCAGCAGAGCAGGAGGGTCGCCGGCAAGGCGAGGGAGCGCCAGCGCGGCGAGCCGGCCGATGGCGGCGCAAGCGCGATCGCCGTCACGGCGCCACCTGCCAGCGCTGGAGCCGCCGCTCGATGGAACTCAGTCCCCAATTGAGGAGCAGGCCGATGGCGCCCACGACGATCATCGCCATGATCACGAGATCGATCTGGAACAGCTGGCGGCCCCAGGCCATGAGATAGCCCAGCCCCTCGGACGACGCGAAGAGCTCGGCCGCCACCAGCGTCTGCCAGCTGTTGGACAGGCCCTCGCGGATGCCCACGAAGATCGTCGGCACCGCGGCGGGCAGCACGATCTTCGCAAGCGTCGACCAGGGGCCGAAGGTCAGAACTCGCCCGACCTCCCGGTAGCTCGCGGGGACGCCGCGGATGCCCCGATAGGTGTTGAGCGTCACCGGGACGAAAGCCGACCAGGCGATGATGCCGACCTTCAACGCCTCGTCGATGCCGACCAAGAGGATCAGCAGCGGCATCCAGCCGAGCGTCGGCACCTGGCTGAGGGCGAGGAAGAGCGGGTGGACATAGTCGTGAACGCGGCGCCATAGGCCGAGCGCCGCGCCCGCCAACAGCCCGGCGATGCCGCCCAAGAGGAAGCCCTCCGCCACCCGGACGAGGCTGATGCGCGTATCGTCGAGCAGTTCGCCGCTGGCGGCATAGTCCTCGAGCGTGTCGAGAACGACGCGGGGATCCGGCAGGATCTGTTCGGGGAGCCAGCCGTCGCGGGCCGACAGCGTCCACAGCAACAGCAGGGCGGCGGGGAACGCCAAGCCGACGGCCGCGGACCGCAGGTGCTTCGTCCAGCGCGGCGGGCGGGCGGGCGCGGTCTTGTCGTCGGCGCGGTCCGACGATGGCAAGCGCAGGTCGACGGCCGCCTCGAGATAGCCCGGGTCGAATATCACCGACATGGTGCTGGCCTCTCTGGTGACGTGGCGGAGATCCGCGGATCGCCTACTGCGTCGCGGCCTGCGTCTGCTCGACGGTGCCGGTGGCGACCTTCTTGCCGGCGGCGTCGTAGCGCGGCCAGTAGTCCTCGAGCTTCAGCTCGGCCAGCGCCTGGTTCAGGTATTTGGGCTCGAACCAGCTGTCGACGTCGACGTCGTCGCGCAGCAGCTTATAGGCCTTGGCCCGCTCGGCCTGGGCGCGATAGCGGGTGACGAAGAAGTCGTCGATGATCGGCGACAGGCGATCGGTGAGCCTCACGCCGGCGAAATCGGCGCGGAAGGTCTCGACGGGAATGCCCGACTTCGTCCACCCCGCGAAGACGGCCTCGCGATTCGCCTCGTCCGTCGACCACTGCGCCGCCTTGACCACGGCCTTCACGACGCGGGCCGTCAGATCGGGATGCGTCGATTCGAACTCCTCGGTGACAAGGAGCGCGGCCTGGCGGCCGAAGGCGGGGTCGTCGGTCTTCGTAGAGTACAAGACCTTCACGATGCCGCGGCGATCGAGGTCGAGGAATTCGGGGCCGCCGAAGGCGCCGTCGATGTCGCCGGCGGCGAGCGCCGCCAGCGTGTTGCCGGTGTCGAGGTTGATGAACTTGATGTCGCGCTCGGTGAGGCCGTGCGCTTCGAGCACGCGGTCGGTCGCGATCTGCAGATTGGTGCCGCGGAACTGCGCGACCTTGCGTCCCCGGAGGTCGTCGATGGTCTTGATGCCGGAGTCGGGCTTGACGGCCAGATAGATGGGGTCGCGGGTGTCGGCGGCGAGCACGATCTTGGTCTTGAGGCCCTTGGACCGCGCGACGATCGACGGCAGGTCGCCTTCGCCGGCGCCGAAATCGAGCTGCCCGTTGGCGATGGCCTCGTTCACCGCCGGCCCGGCGCCGCGGAAGAACGTCCACTCGACCTTGACGTCGGGATCGTACTTGAACTCGTCCTCGACGAAATGGCCGATATGCGCCACCGAGACGTTGTCGCCGTAGCCGAAGGGACGGTTGTCGATGCCCACGCCGGGATAGCCGAGGCGGATGACGGTCTGGTCTGCGAAGGCAGCCGGCGCGGCAGCAAGGCCGAGCACGAATGCGGCCAAGGCGATGACCGATCGGCGGGTGGAATGCGAAGCCGCGCGCCGGTTCAGGCCGCGCCGCAGCGATGTGGTATTCATGGACCTGTCCTCCTCGTTCGATTGGGAGGGCGATCCTTCAACGGCGCGCGGTTACAAGAAAAGCGAGAAAAACTCGCTGCCTTGCCTAGTAAATTTAAAAATTACTTTTGCTCGGGGTGTGCACAAGTTTCGCTTGATCATGCAGTTGGATCGGCCGCGCGCTTCCGTGTTCTCTCGCATGCGCCCCCAACCGGCGGCTTGCCGAAGCCGGGATTCCAGTGAAAACTGCCGCCGGGAAGGAGCCGTGGGGTCGGTATCGGCGCATGAGGGAGCTGTTTTCGATCCGCAACATGAGCCAGGAGCGCATCGTGCTGCTCCTGGCGGTGGCGCTTTTTGCCGTCGCCGCCCTGTCGCTCAGGGGCTTCATCGCGCCCGACAACCTGGTCGCCATCGTGCGCAGCGTCAGCGTGCTCGGCACGCTCGCCGTCGGCATGGCGCTGGTGATCATCGGCCGCGGCATCGATCTGTCGGCCGTCGCGATCATGGCCATGAGCGTGGCCTGGTATCTGCAGATGCTGGACCAGGGCACGTCCGACGGCCTCGCCCTGGTCCTGGCGGTGGGCGGGGTGCTCGCCATCGGCTGCCTGAACGGCTTCCTGATCGCCTATGCCGACGTGCCCGCGATCTTCGCGACGCTGGCGAGCGGTGCCTTCGTCTATGGCTTTGCTCGCTCGCAACTGATCGCGCAGGACGCGACGCCGGTTCCGCCCGACCACTGGATCGACCATCTCGGCCGCTTCCACCTCGCGGCAGTGCCGGTCGAGGTCTTCTTCTTCTCGGGCGCCGCCTTCCTGGCCTATCTCTTCCTGCGCTTCACCAAGTGGGGCCACTACGTCTACCTGATGGGGGATAACTTCCTGGCGGCGCGGAACATGGGCATTCCGGTCCGGCCCATGATCGTGCTGCGCTATGTGATCTCGGCGCTGATCGCCGCCTCGGGCGGGGTGCTGACCGCGTCCAGCCTGCACAGCATCAACGTGCGGGTGGTGAACTCCAACCTGCTCTACGACATCATCCTGGTGGTCGTGATCGGCGGCGTCGGGCTGTCCGGCGGCAAGGGCGGCATGCGCAACGTGATCGTCGGCGCGCTCCTCATCGGCATCATGCAGAACGCCATGACGATTCTCGACATTTCCAATATCTATCAGAACCTGATCAAATCGACGATCCTGCTGGTCGCCATCGTCGTCGACAGCCTGCTCAATCCGCGCGACGAGCAGACGGCGCAGCAGGGCGATATCTGACCTCTGGAGCCAACGAACAAGAAAGATCATCTGACAGGAAAGGGAAGCCGACCATGAAACTCAAGAAGATGCTGGCCGTCGTCGCGCTGACGACGCTGGGGGCGCTGGCCATCAATGCGGTGGCGAAGGCAGACGACGATCCGGGCCCGACCGCCTACCAGCAGGCCCTCAAGGGCAAGCGCGTCGTGCTCGTGCCGATGGCGATGGGCTTCGACCTGGCGCAAGGCTGGGCCGCCTATCTGAAGCGCGAGGTCGAGGGCTGGGGCGGCACGTTCGACACGCGCGACCCGAACTGGGACACCAACGCCGGGGCGCAGGCCATCACCGATCTCATCTCGGCGGACCCGAAGCCGGACGTGCTGGTGATCCACTCGCCGGACCTCAACTCCTACTCGAAGCTGCTGAAGAAAGCGCAGAAGGAAGGCATCTATGTGGTGCTGGTCGACAACCCCATGAACTTCCCGGCCGACGCCTTCGTCGGCAGCGATTGGGACCGGCTCGGCCAGCTCGAGGCCGAAGCCGTGGTCAAGGGCTGCGGCGAGAACTCGACGAAGAAGCTCGGCCTGGTGCAGGGCGACGCCGCCAATGCCTCCTCGATCTATCAGTACAACGGCATCATGAAGGTGCTGAAGCAGCATCCGGACTTCCAGGTCGTGGCCGAGCCGTTCTCGAACTGGGATCCCACGACCTCCCGCAACGTCACCACGACCATGCTGCAGCAGCATCCGGACATCTGCGGCATCGTCGACTTCTGGGACGGCGACGCCACCGGCGCCACGGCCGCGATCAAGGACGCGAAGCTCGACGGCAAGGTCTTCCTGGTGACGACCGGCGGCGGCGAGGCCGTCGATTGCAAGGCGCTGCAGGACGGCACCTTCGGCGCGGTCGTGATGACCGAAGTGCACAACCAGTCGCGCGACATGAACGCGGTGATCAAGTTCCTGCTGCAGAGCGGCCAGCCGCCGGGCACCTCCAAGACCTACATCTACACGCTGGAACGGGCGACCACGAAGGCCGACATCAAGCCCACAACCTGCTGGGACGTGAAGGCCGTCCAATCCGGCAACTTCTGACGCACCGTCCGCTGCGGGGGCGGCCGACCGGCCGCTCCCGGTTTTCCATGCACCGCTCTCGATGTGGCAGGTTTCGTTTGTGCCAGGCTCACAGTGATTCCCCCGCGAAAGCGGGGGTCCAGGAACCACGTCCGTCACTTGCCCTGGGCCCCCGCTTTCGCGGGGGAATCACAAGGGTAGCTGTAGGGGCGACCGGCAGGTCGCGCGTGTCTCCGTTCCTCGGTGATTCGTCACGCACGCCTGGACTGCCCCGGGCGCGGGCGAACTGCCGGTCGCCCCTACGTGGGTCTGTCGGCCGATGACCCTGCGCGAGCGGGCGCTGCGCCTGCGCTACAACTATATCCCCGATCATCTGATCGGCGAGATCCTGACCAAGCGTTGGACCGACAACGCCATCCCGTTCCTGGCGCTCGTCGTGACGGTCGCCGTCTTCGGCAGCCTCATTCCCAGCTTCTTCAAGCCGTCGTCGCTCAGCGATTCGACGCGCCAGCTCGGCGAGTTCTCCATCGTGGTGACGGGCATGACCATCGTCATGCTGGGCGGCGGCATCGACCTCTCGGTCGGCTCGATCTTCGCCCTCGCCAATTTCGCCGCCGTCGGCAGCTTCCTCATTCTCGAGCAGCCGGTCTGGGTGGCCTTCGTCGCGGCCATGCTGACCGGCTTCGTCTGCGGCTGCCTCAACGGCTACCTCGTCGGCTATATGCGCCTGCGCGCCTTCCTGACGACGCTCGTCACGCTCATCATCGGCCGCGCGATCTTTGACATCCTCGTCATCGACTATGGCACAGCGATCCAGTCCTCGACGATGTCCTCGGACCTCTGGGACTTCATCGGCGACGGCACGGTGCATGGCTTCTCGATCGCCGTCCTCTCCGCCGTCGTCATCGCGATCGTCGCCCACATCGCCATCACCCGCTCGCGCCCCGGCTGGCACATCCTCGCGGTCGGCGGCTCGCGGCGCTCGGCCTACAACGCCGGCATCCGCGTGCGGCGCACCGTCTTCATGACCTACGTGATTTCCGGTCTCTGCTGCGGCCTGGCCGGATTCCTCATCGCCTGCCGACTCAGCGGCGCCGGACCGGGAACCGGCGCCGGCCTCGAGATCGCGGCGCTCACCGCCGCCGTGGTCGGCGGCAACAGTCTGGGCGGCGGGCGCGGTTCGATCGCCAAGGGCATCATGGGCGCCATCATCGTGCTGGTGATGACCAACGGGCTCATCCGCCTCGGCTTCGGCACCGGGGCCAACCAGATGGTGCTGGGGCTGCTGCTGGGCGCCGCCGTGACGCTCGACGTCCGCTGGCTGAAGAACCGAACCAAGGTGCTGGACGAGGTCTACGTGACGCCGATCCACCACCAGATGGGCGAGGCGCAATCCGCGCTGCCCGGTTCCGGCAGCCCCTATGCGCTCGACAATCGACTCGCCGAAACGGAATACATCGGCCTCGGCGAGCTGGAAGGGCCGGAGGACGTGGCGCTCGACCGCGACGACCACCTCTATTGCGGCACGCGCCACGGCGAGATCATCCGCTTCTTCGCGCCGGACTACAAACGCTCGGAGGTCTTCGCCCATACCGGCGGCTTCCCGCTCGGGCTCGCCTTCGACCGCGCCGGCAATCTCATCTCCTGCGTCGGGGCGATGGGACTCTATTCCATTTCGAAGACCGGCGAGGTCACGAAGCTCTCGGCCGAGACGCGGCGCTCCTGGACCTCGATCGTCGACGATGCACGGCTGCGCGATCCCAACGACTGCGACATCGCGCCGGACGGGCGCATCTTCTTCACGGATTCGACGACCCGCTACGACGCCCACGAATGGGCCCTCGATTCGATCGAGAGCCGGCCGACCGGGCGCCTGCTCTGCTACGAGCCGAAGACCGGCAGGACCACAACCGTGCTCGAGAAGCTGCGCTACGCCAACGGCGTCTGCATGGCGCATGACGGGCAGTCGCTGTTCCTGGCGGAATCCTGGGCCTGCCGCGTCCATCGCTACTGGTTCGACGGGCCCAAGGCCGGCAAGTTCGAATGCGTCATCAGGGACATGCCGGGCTACCCCGACAACATCAACCGCGCCTCCGACGGCACTTACTGGATGGCCTGGCTCGGCATGCGCACGCCGAGCTTCGACCTGGCGCTCCGCCATCCCGGCATGCGCAAGCGCATGACTCGCCGCCTGCCGCAGGACGAGTGGCTGTTCCCCAACATCAACACCGGCGGCGTCGTGAAATTCGAGGAGAGCGGCCGCATCCTCGACACCCTCGGCGACCTCGCGGGCGTCAGCCACCCCATGGTCACCTCGATGCGCGAGCACAAGGGCTGGCTCTATGTCGGCGGCATCCTCAACAACCGCGTCGGCCGCTATCGCATTCCCGGCGCCGACCCCGACTGGACCGGTCCGCGCTCCTATTGGGGGACGGAGTCCTGATGCTCGGCGCGCTGCTCGAACGCGTCCGCGGCAAGGCCGTCACGATTCCGCCGCTCGACGGCCCGCTGCGCGCCAACACCGTCCTCGACGAGGCCGCGGCGCTGTGCGAGGTAGCGGCGCCCGACGACCTGGCTTTCGACGGCAAGGCGTTGCTGTTCTCCAGCGGCGGCGAGGTGCTGGCACCGGCGGCGGACCAGGAAGGCCGGCCCGTGTCGCTGGCGCGCTTCGACATGCCGGTCACGGCGCTCGCGGGCGCATCGGATGGCACGATCGCCGTCGCTCTCGACGACGGCCGCATCGTGATCCAAGG
>JBKOWC010000187.1:0-8487 GCA_046724215.1 Pseudomonadota bacterium
TTCGGCGTCGTAGTCGCGCAGATAGGCGGCGGCGAGCTCGTCCTTGGACGAGAAGCTGCGATAGAGGCTCGGCTTGGTCACGCCGGCCTGGGTCACGATCTCGTCGACGCCGACCGCCCGGATGCCTCGCCGGTAGAAAAGGTCGCGCGCGGTCTGACGAATCCGGTCGGTCGCGCGCGGCCGCCCCGTCCGGAGCTCGCTGGACGTCGTGCGCTTCGTTGCCATCGGTAAATCCGCTTGACTATGTGACTGACCGGTACGTACATATGCTCAGGTAACGTACCGGTCAGTAACATGGATATAGCACGTCGCCGGCCCTTTGGCCAGAACTACGCCTTTGTCGTGATCGCCGTCGTCTTCCTCGCGCTGCTGACGGCCGCCGGCTTGCGCTCGGCGCCTAGCGTCCTCATCGTGCCCTTGGAACAGGCGTTCGGCTGGAGCCGCGACCTGACCGGCCTCGCCGCCGGCCTCGGCATCTTCCTCTATGGCCTGGTCGGCCCGTTCGCCGCCGCCCTCATGCAAAGCGTCGGCATCAAGCGCACGCTGGTGGCGGCGCTGCTGCTGATGGCGGCCTCGACGGCGGCGAGCGCCTTCATGACGCAGCCCTGGCACCTTGTGCTGACCTGGGGCGTCCTCTCCGGCCTCGGCTCCGGCTGCGTCGCCATCGTGCTCGGCGCCACCGTCGTGAACCGCTGGTTCGCGACCAACCGCGGGCTCATGATGGGGCTGCTGACGGCAAGCACGGCCACGGGCACGCTGATCATGGTCCCCGGCTTGGCCGCTATCGCCGAGGCCGGCGGCTGGCGTCCGGTGGTGCTGACCGTGGCAGGCGTCATCGCCGCCGTCGTTCCGTTCGTACTCGTCTTCCTGCCGGAGCGGCCGGCCGACATCGGCCTGCTGCCCTATGGCGCCAGGACCGCCGCCGCGGCGGAGCCACCGCGCGACCCGCTGGCGGCGGCGCTCGGCGGCCTCGCCCGCGCCATCCGCCATCGCGATTTCTGGTTCCTGTTCGCGACCTTCTTCATCTGCGGCTTCACCACGAACGGCCTCGTCGGAACGCACCTGATCGCGCTCTGCGGCGATCACGGCATCACCGAGGTGCATGCCGCCAGCCTGCTGGCGCTGATGGGCATCTTCGATCTCGTGGGCACCACCGCCTCCGGCTGGCTCACCGACCGCTTCGACGCGCGCAAGCTGCTCTTCATGTATTACGGGCTGCGCGGCCTGTCGCTGATCTACCTGCCCTACTCGGACTTCTCGGTCTACGGGCTCTCGGTCTTCGCGGTGTTCTACGGGCTCGACTGGATCGCCACGGTGCCGCCCACGGTGCGGCTCGTCACCGAGGCGTTCGGCGAACGCGACGCGGCCGTGATCTTCGGCTGGATCGCCGCCGGCCACCAGGCCGGCGCGGCCAGCGCTGCCTTCTTCGCGGGGTCGATGCGGACGTTGCAGGGCAACTATCTGCAGGCGTTCGTCGTCGCCGGCGCCACCGGCATCGTCGCCGCCGGCCTGTCTCTGCTCATCCGTGGCGCCCAGCGCAGCCCGGTGCCGGCGCAAGCAGCATAGTCCCCGTCCCGTCCGCGGAACTCTCCAGCGCTTGATTGCTAAGTCGTCGGAGCCGCCGCCCGACGGATGCCCTCAGGACGTCCCCTCCGTTCCGCCCTGCAGGCACTGCTGTACCAGCGTCAGCAGGTCGCGATAGGCAAAGGGCTTCGCGATCGACAGCGTGGCGCCCGATCCCACCGCCGACTGCAGGTAGTCGGTGTCGGCCCCGCTTTGGTTCGCCGGCACGCCGCCGGTCATCGCGATGATCGGCAGGTTGGGGGCGGACTCGCGCATCTCCTTGATCGTGTCGAAGCCCTGCTTGTTCGGCATGAACAGGTCGCAGATGACGAGATCGAAGGACTGCTGCCGGAATTGGTTAAGACCGTCGACGCCGTCGACCGCATCGACGGTTCTGTGACCGACCGATTCCAGCATCGCCCTGACGGTCTTCCGCAACAAGTCGTCGTCGTCGACTACGAGTATGAGCGCCACGGATCTGCACCAAGATTCTGCAAAAGAAAGACAGGTCTACTCGATAGGATATGCCTGTCTGCGGCGAACGGTCAAAGATGCATTCAGTGTGTGTGCCGAAGAGGACGGTTAATCGTTTGCTAATAATTGAATGAGGCTGGACGTGTCCCAGCGGTTGCCGCCGCGGGCCTGCACCTGCGCGTAGAACTGGTCGATGAGCGCGGTCGCCGGCAGGCGCGCCTTGTTGCGCTTGGCCTCGGCGAGGCAGATTCCGAGGTCCTTGCGCATCCAGTCGACGGCGAAGCCGAAGTTGAACTTGCCCTCGACCATCGTGTGGGCGCGGTTGTCCATCTGCCACGACTGCGCGGCGCCCTTAGAGATCACCTCGACCAGCTTGATCGGGTCGAGTCCGGCCCGGACCGCGAAGTTCAGGCCCTCGGCGAGGCCCTGCAGCAGGCCGGCGATGCAGATCTGGTTGACCATCTTGGCGAGCTGTCCCGAGCCCGCCGGCCCCATCAGCACGCAGGCGCGCGCGTAGGCGTCGATCACCGGCTTGGCGCGGTCGAAGGCTCCCGGCTCGCCCCCGACCATGACCGTAAGCTTGCCGTTCTCGGCCCCCGCCTGGCCGCCGGACACCGGCGCGTCCAGGAACCCGACCTTGCGCTTCGTGGCGGCGGAGTCGATCTCGCGAGCGACCTCGGCCGAGGCGGTGGTGTGGTCGACATAGATGCTGCCCGCGGCCATGCCGGCGAGCGCGCCCCGATCGCCATGGACGATCGAGCGGACGTCGTCGTCGTTGCCGACGCAGCTGAAGACGATGGCGGCGCCCGTGGCCGCATCAGCGGGCGTGTCGCTCCGGCGCCCCTTGTATTTCTGCAGCCACGCCTCGGCGCGGCTGGCCGTCCGGTTGTAGACGGTGACGTCATGGCCGGCATTGGCGAGATGGCCCGCCATCGGAAAGCCCATGACGCCCAGCCCCAGGAACGCAACCTTCTGCTTGTCCGCCATCACGATCCCTCCCGGAAAGAAAGCCGCCGCATCCTAGTTGCGGTCTCCCGGAGCGGCAACGTGTTGCGGCCCGTCCCGCCGTGCGGTCGGGTTTCCCGGTTGACATGTCAGGTCAGATGTTCTTTATTTGTTCTCACCACCGACTACCCTGAGGAAGCCGGTTCTACCGCGGTTGGATATCGTGAACAGGTCTAGCCCACCCCCTGGCGGGCGCGCTCCGCTGGGCATGGGGTTGATCGCCCATGGGGCCCCTCAATTCGGATAACAAGGGGCGAGCGGCGCTCGCCCGCCTTTCTTCCACCACGGCCACGATGCCACCTCCGAGTATGAACGATGCAAGGGCGAGCGCCGCTCCCCCCTACGTAACATCACCGTTCCCGCTGGACATGGGGTCCATCCTTCATTTTCGCGACCGTGGATGGGCCCAGCTGACTAGCCTTACCTCCGCGGCTCCGCGTGATTCAGCTTGCGGACAATGCCGCACCGCTTGGCATGGGGTCCTTCGACCAGATTTCGTGATCCTGACTTCCCTCCTCAGGATCGTCCATTCTCCGCTGGGCATGGGGTCCATCGCTCACTTTTTGCGCTCCCTGGTCATGCCTCCCCCAGCAGGGCCTCGTGGAGCGCCGCCCAGCTCTCCGCTCCCGGCGCCAGCAGCAGGCCGCTCCGCTCGATCGCCGTCGGCTCATAGGTGCCGCCCTCGAGGTAGCGGCCGTGGCCGCCGGCTTCCCGATGGATGATCACGCCCGGCGCGTGGTCCCAGGGCATCAGCTTGGTGAAGAGCGAAAAGTGGATCTCGCCGCTTGCCAGCCGCAGGTACTCGAGGCCGGCACAGCGCAGGCTGCGCACCGCCTGCACCCGGCTGCGGTTGGCCTCGACCCGGCGGACCAGTGCCCGGCTGCCGAACGTGCCGCCGTGCAGGCTGCCGACCATCTCGCGGGCCGCGCGCGGCGCCGGCGCGACCTTGAGGCGGCGGTCGCCGATCCAGGCCCCCTCGCCCGCCGCCGCGACGGCCGTCCGCCCGCCGATCGGATCATGAATCCAGCCGGCCACCACGTCGTCGCTGCGGATCAGCGCCACCATCACCGCGAACCCCGGCCGGCCGGCGGCGAAGTTGCCGGTGCCGTCGACGGGGTCGACGACCCACACCGCCTGCTCGCCCAGCAGGCGGTCGAGCAATTGCGGGTCGGCCGCCGCCGCCTCCTCGCCCAGCACCAGCGAGCCCGGCAGCAGCGCCGCCAGCCGGGGGCTGAGATGGGCCTCCGCGGCTTCGTCGGCGACGGTGACGAAGTCACCCGGGCTCTTCTCGCGAATCTCGCCGGCGGCGAGCTTCTGGAACCGCGGCAGGATCTCGACCGCGGCCGTTTCCTCGATGAGCGCGGTGACGCGGGCGAGGTCGAGCGGGCGGCCCGTCATTCAGTGCCGGTCAGGGCGCTCGGCGTCGGAGCGCAGGCGCTGGAACCGGCTCACGTCGGCCGGGTCGAGACTGACGCGCAGGTAGGAGTAGTCCGTGTCGTCGCGTCGCCCGAGCACCTCACCGTGCTCGTAGAGCCAGGCGATGATGCTGGCATCGCGATGCCGGAGGCGAACGTCGAGAACCTCGCGCGTCACGGCCAGGCGGCGGTCGACGGTTTGCAGCAGCTCGCCGCAACCTTCGCCGGTCGCGGCCGATATGGGCACCACCCGCGGATCGCGGCCGGCCTGGCGCCGCAGCTGCTCGTGCGTCGCCGGATCCAGCAGGTCGATCTTGTTGAGCACTTCGAGCATGCTGAGTTCGATGGCGTCGCCCAGCCCGAGGTCGCGCAGAACGGCATGCACGTCCTCGCGCTGCACCGCCGTCTCGGGATGCGCGACGTCGCGGACGTGCAGGATCAGGTCGGCCGCCAGCACCTCCTCCAGGGTGGCGCGGAAGGCGGCGACGAGGTCGGTCGGCAGATCGGAAATGAATCCTACGGTGTCCGACAGGATGATCTCGCGTCCCGAGGGCAGCCGCACCAGCCGCATGGTCGGATCGAGGGTCGCGAACAGCACGTCCTGCGCCAGCACCTGGGCCCGCGTGAGCCGGTTGAACAGCGTCGATTTGCCGGCGTTGGTGTAGCCGACCAGGGCGACCACCGGGTAAGGCACGCGCTCGCGCGCCTTGCGGTGCAGGCCGCGGGTGCGCGTGACGCCGGCGAGGTCGCGCTTGATGCGGACGATGCGCTCGCCGATCAGGCGGCGGTCGATCTCCAGCTGGGATTCGCCGGGACCGCCGAGGAAGCCGAAGCCGCCGCGCTGCCGCTCGAGGTGGGTCCAGGATCGGACCAGCCGGCTGCGCTGGTAGGTGAGCGCCGCCAGCTCGACCTGCAGTTGACCTTCGCGCGTGCGCGCCCGCTCGCCGAAGATCTCCAGGATCAGGCCGGTGCGGTCGATCACCTTGCACTTCCAGGCGCGTTCCAGGTTGCGCTGCTGGACCGGCGACAGCGGCGCATCGATGAAGGCCAGGTCGACCGCCTCGGCCTCGACCAGGGCCTTGAAGGTCTCGACGGCGCCGCTGCCGATCAATGTGGCGGGCGTGTAACGGCTGAGGCGCACGACCTCGGCGTGGGCGACCGTGAGATTGATGGCGAGCGCCAAGCCGACCGCCTCGGCGAGACGGGCCTCAGGCGTGCGCCCGCCGTCGCTGCTGCCGCGCAGCAGCGGCGTCAGAACCAGGACGCGCCCGGGAGACGCCGCGGCGCCGTTGCGAGAGGAGTTGCCGTTGGCCTGCGTCAAACCCACCTCAGGCTTCGTCGCCCTCCTTGGTGCCCTCGAAGAGCTGGACCGGCCCGGCCGGCATGACGGTGGAGATGGCGTGCTTGTAGACGAGCTGCGAATGCGCATCCCGCCGCAGCAGGACCGAGAAGTTGTCGAACCACGTCACGATGCCCTGCAGCTTGACGCCGTTCACCAGGAAGATCGTCACCGGCATCTTGTTCTTGCGGATGTGGTTCAGGAAGACATCCTGAACGTTTTGGGATTTTTCTCCAGCCATAGGCTCCCCCTCTTGTCGCCTGTTATCGGGGCCCTGTCATATTGTTGGAGTCCGATTTTGGCGGACCCGTTCGCTACGCGGGCGCAGGGTCCGGCAGATGCCCGACGACCCTGACGATTCATCGGTATCATAATTCCCGACCAGGGGAAACTCAGAGTTGGAACCCGCGCCGAGGCTGCCGGACGCACACGCGCCGCCGGCAAACGGGCGGCATCATGACGCCGCGGCCGCGTGGCGCACGAAGATATCCCGCAGCTTCATCGTGAGCCGCCCGGGCTTGCCATCGCCGATCGCGGCTCCGTCGATGCGCGTGACCGGCAGGACGAACGACGAGCTGCTGGTGAGAAACGCCTCGGCCGCGGCCGTCGCCTCGGTCACGGTGAAGGCCCGCTCCTCGAACGCGATGCCCTCCGACCGCAGCAGGTCCAGCAGGGCGAGTCGGGTAATGCCGCTGAGGATTGCGCTGCTGCGGTCGCGCGTCAGCAGGCGGCCGTCTTGCGTCACGATCCAGGCATTGGTCGACGTTCCTTCCGTGACATAGCCGTCGCCGTCGACAAGCCACGCCTCGTAGGCGCCGGCCTCCACCGCATCCTGCTTGCTCAGGACGTTCGGCAACAGCGAGATCGACTTGATGTCGCAGCGTCGCCAGCGGAGGTCCGGGCGCGTCACGACCGCGGCGCCGGCGGTGAGCATGTCAGCGGCGAGCGGCCGCCGCTGCCTCGTCGTGACGACCAGCGACGGCCGGGCGCGCGCCGGGAACTTGTGGTCGCGCGGCGCCACCCCGCGCGTCACCTGCAGATAGACGATGCCGCTCTTCAGGCCGTTGCGCCGGATGAGTTCCCGCAGCACGAGCTGGAGCGCCGGCCGCGGCATCGGCCAGGGGATCCGTAGTTCCGCGAGCGAATAGTCGAGACGGTCGAGATGCGGTTCCTCATCGATGAGGCGGCCCTCCAAGATGGGGACGACCTCATAGACCCCGTCGGCGAATTGATAGCCTCGGTCTTCGATATGAACGCGCGCGGCCGCATGCGGCACATAGCGGCCATTCACATAGGCGAATCGCGGCATGACGGACCTGGTTTCCTGCCCTCTTGGATTTCGTCGAGATCTTCGGCTGGATCGCTCAATCCTCGGGCGAGCGATCCGAAGGAGCGATGCCGAGCGCCCGCAGCTTGCGGTAGAGCGCCGAACGCTCCATGCCGATGAAGGCGGCGGTCTTGGCGATGTTGCCGTCGAAGCGCGTCACCTGCGCATCGAGATAGCGTCGCTCGAACAGCTCGCGGGCCTCGCGCAGCGGCACCGACATGATCTCGCCGTCGAAGTCGCCCCGGCTGGTCGGATGCGGGATCACGCCGATGTCCGGCGGCAGCATGCTGGCGCGGATCGGCTCGTGCGGTTCGCCCGGCGCCATGATGAGCAGCCATTCGACGACGTTGCGCAGCTCGCGGACGTTTCCGGGCCAATGATAGGTCGAGAGGATCGCCATGGCGTCATCGGCGATCGGCCGCGCCGGCAGCCCGTTCACCTCGACCGCGCGCTCGACGAAATGGCGTGCCAGAATCGATATGTCCTCGCGGCGATCGGCCAGGGCGGGGACGGCGACCGGCACGACGCACAGGCGGTAGAACAGATCCTGGCGGAAGCGCCCCTCGGCCATCTCCACCTGCAGGTCACGGTTGCTCGAGGCGATGACGCGCACGTCGACGGATACGCGCGTCTTGCCGCCGACGCGCTCGAACGTCTGCTCCTGGAGGACGCGAACCATCTTGCCCTGCGTTTCGAGCGGCATGTCCGACACCTCGTCAAGCAGCAGCGTACCGCCATGCGCCTGCTCGAAGGTGCCGATCGTCGCCGGGCTGCCCGGTCCCTCCACGCCCGACTCGGTCCCGAACAATTCGATCTCGACGCGTTCCGGCCGCATCGTGGCGCAATTGAGGGCGACGAATGGCCCCGACGCGCGGCGGGAACGCTCATGCAGAAGCCGCGCGACGACTTCCTTGCCGGCGCCCGCCGGACCGGTGATGAGAACGCGGCTGCTGGTCGGCGCGACACGCTCGATAGCCTGTCGCACCGACGACATGGGTGGCGAGGCGCCGAGCAGTTCGACGCCGTTGCCGAGCTTGCTGCGCAGCGTCTCGTTCTCGCGCTTGAGGCGCGCCTCGTCGATCGCCTTTTGAACGCGGAGCAGGAGGTGGTCCGCCTTGAACGGTTTTTCGATGAAATCGTTGGCACCCAGCTTCATGGCGGTGAAGGCCGTCTCGACATTGCCGTGACCGCTGATCATCAGCACCGGCATCGCCGGATGCTCCCGCTTGACGATTTCCAGGAGCTGCAGGCCATCGAGTTGGCTGCCCTGGAGCCAGATATCGAGGATCACCAGACTCGGGCGGCGGGTCTTGATCGCCTCCAGGGCGCCGGTGCTGTCGGCAGCGTCACGCGTCTCATAGCCC
>JBKOWC010000083.1:0-11221 GCA_046724215.1 Pseudomonadota bacterium
ATCCTGATCATCGTGCTCGCCGCGCGTGCCGTCATCAGCCGAAGGGAAGGGTGAGCACGATGACCGCCCTGCGCGCCCTGATCGCCAAGCCCTGGATCTGGTCCTTCGTCGGCGCGCTCGCCGTCTGGCTCGCGGCCATCAGCTTCACCGGCGGCTACGGCGCCGGCGGCATGCTCACGGCGGCCCTGTCGCTTGCCGTCTTCATGGTGATCGTCGGCGTCGGGCAGATGTTCGTCATCACCCTCGGGCCCGGCAATGTCGATCTCTCGCTGCCGGCCAACATCGGGCTCGCGAGCGCCGTGGCCATGAAGATGATGGACGGCGACGATTCCCTCGTGGCCGTCGGCCTCGCCGCCGCGCTCGCCACCGGCATGGCGATCGGCGCCGCCAACTACCTCCTGATCTGGGCGCTGCGCATTCCGCCGATCATCGCGACGCTGTCGGCGAGCTTCATCATTCAGTCGATCGACATCAGCTACGGCCGCGGCCTGCAGATCAAGCCGCCGCCCGGCTTCGCCGATTTCACCAACGTCCAGATCGTGGGCGTGCCGATCCTGGCGATCCTGACCGTGCTGTTCACGGTCGCAGCCGGCGTCGCCCTCCACCGCATGGTGTATGGGCGCTCGGTCACCGCGATCGGCCAGAACATCCGCGCCGCCTGGCTGGCGGGCGTGCCCGTCGGCCGCATCCGCTTCCTCACCTATGCGCTCTCCGGCACCCTCGGCGGCCTCAACGGCGCGTTGCTCGCCGGCTACTTCCGCGGCGCCAATGTCGACATCGGCAACGAGTACCTGCTGGCATCGATCGCCGTCGTCGTCATCGGCGGC
Source organism: Pseudomonadota bacterium (assembly GCA_046724215.1). Classification (GTDB taxonomy): domain Bacteria; phylum Pseudomonadota; class Alphaproteobacteria; order Dongiales; family Dongiaceae; genus JBKOWC01. Next base: position 828 of record JBKOWC010000083.1, read on the forward strand.
ACGTCGGTGGCCGGCGGCAAGGCGAACCTGCTGGGCGTCTGGGGCGCGGCGCTGTTCCTCGTGCTGCTGCTCACCATGCTCAACACCTTCGGCGTCAGCGCCGGCGTGCGCCTGCTGGTGACCGGCCTCGTGATCGTCGGCGTGATCACCGCCGCCGGCGGCCAGAAGGCGCTGCGCTAGGCGCCATCGCGCGCAGCACCGGCCGCAACGCCGACGCGGCCGGCGCTACGCTTTCTTTCTATTCCGGCCCGTTCTCGTTGCTGCTGATCGGGCGGGTAGGACCGAACCCGCTGTCATAAGCAGCGCAACCGCCGAGCAGCAGCGAGAGCAACAGGCAGATCGCCGTCATGGCGCGGATCGGGGCGGGTATGAAAGTAGGCATGGCAGACAACCTCCACAGGCGGGGTGCATCTGCCGATCTGGATGCGGCGCGTCCGCCGCGTATTCCGGCGACCCGCTCACGAACGGGTGATCGCGGCCGGCGGCGGATCGGTGCCGCCGGCGCCTCAGACGATGGTGAGGCGCACCGGCACGTTGTTGCGCGTCGCGTTCGAGTAGGGGCACACCAGATGCGCCTTGTCGACGAGCGTCTGCGCCTCGGCCTTGCCCAGCCCGGGCAGCTTGATCTCCAACGCGACATCGAGGCCGAAGCCGCCTTCCGACCGCGGGCCGATGCCGACCGTCGCCGTGACCGTCGTATCCGCCGGCACCTTCGGGCCGCCCTGCGAGGCCACGAACTTCATGGCGCCGATGAAGCAGGCCGCATAGCCCGACGCGAACAGCTGCTCCGGATTGTTGCCGGGGCCGCCGCCCCCGCCCAGCTCCTTCGGCGTCGACAGCTTGACCTTGAAGCTGCCGTCCTTGGTCGCGGCCTCGCCGTCGCGGCCGCCGGTCGCGGTGGCGCTCGTCCGATAGAGAACGTTCACGGGCATGATGGGCTCCTTCTCTGCTGGGGATCTTCTTCTACCGCGCCCGCGCCGGACTGCAAGGGCGAGGGTGGACGCGCGGCCGCACGGCACCTATAGGTGGCGAAACCTGATCGCGACCGTTCGACAGCATGGCCGGACCGACTGACGGAATGAACATCGAATCCGATCCACGCGTCGCGGCGCTGCGGAGCGCCGTGGACACGGCCGTGCAGCAGCTGCGCGCCGCCACCTTCACCCTGGTCTCCGGCGCGGTCTACCTGTTCCTCACCGGCCTCGGCACCGGCGATCGCGACCTGCTGGTCGGGCGCGTGGTCATCCTGCCGCTGTTCAACGCCAATGTCGGGCTGCTGTCGTTCTACAAGCTGGCGCCGGTCGCCCTTCTCATCCTGCACTTCACGGTGCTCACGCTGTGCTATCTCGTCGCCGAGCGGCTGCGCCGGCTACAGGACGAGCTCGACAGCAGGAGCGTCGCCCAGAACGAACGCGAGTTCGTGCTCGGCCTGCTGTATCCCTATCCGCTGGTCGAGCGGCTGGCCAAGCTGCCGCCGGTGCCGATCATCGGCGTCTTCCTCAGTCTCAGCGTCTACGTTCCCCTCATCGTCGTGCCCGTCTGCACCCTGTTCTGGCTGCAGCTGCGGTTCCTGCCCTATCAGCAGATCTGGATCACCCCCTGGCATTCCGTCCTGCTTCTTATCGATATCGGGATGATCTGGCTGATGTGGCCGCAGGCCGGCCGCATCTCGTCGGCGCTGCGGGCCACGGTCGCCGCCGTCAAGCGAAAGAACCTCCCTGCGGCGGCGGAGCCGACGAACCCGTGGACGGTCGCCGGCGTGGTGGCGACGGTCCTTACCCTCGGCGGCAGCCTGGCCCTGAGCCTGGTCCTTGTCGTCTTTTCGGGCCTCGGCTGGATGCCGCCGTTCGCGACTCTCGATCTGCGCGGCGAGATCATTTCTGCCGGCGGCCAGTCGCAGGTGCCGGCGGACTTCATGCTGCTCAGCGCGACGGATCTGCAGGCCCGCCTCGTCATGCTCCGGCAATACCGCAACCAGACGCCTGAGGACCTGTCCTTCGTCGCCGATGTCCAGCGCGCCCGCTCGTCCGGCGCGCATCTGCCAGCCCGCCGGCTGCGCCAGGCCCTCTTGAGTGGGGCATCGCTGATCGGCGCCGATTTGACCGGCGCCGACCTGCGGGGCGCCGATCTCGACAATGTCGATTTGCGCGGCGCCATCCTGCGCTGCGCCGATCTGCGGGGCGCTTCCTTCAACCATGCGCGGCTGGAGGCGACGGACCTCTCCAATGCCGACGCGCGCGGCGCCGATTTTCCCTATGCGGAACTGCAGGGCGCCATCCTCCATGGCACGAACTTTACGGGCGCCGACCTCGAAGGCGCCCATATCCAGTTCGTGAGCTTCACCGACCGGGTCGTCGACGCCGATTGCAAGGATTCCGCCGCCGGCCAGGGAGCCACGCGGCCGCCGATCTTCCGCGGCGCCATCATGAAGGGAGCCCAGCTGCAGGGCACGCCGCTCGGCGACTATGGGCGGTCGGTCCGATTCAAGATCGACGCCGCCGGCGCCGATCTCCGCGGCGCCCAGCTGCACGGCGTCAACCTCAGCCTCTTCGATCTGACCGCCGCCGACCTGTCCTACTACCAGGCGTTGCCGTCCGACGACGGCAGCCGCACCTACATGTGCGACAACGCGCTGGCGCTCGCCGCCTGCGGTGCGCCGCAAGGACGGACCGCCGCCGCCGGACAGCCGCCCGGCTTCGCGCAGCTCTGTTACGACGCGGCCCGCATCGTGACAGTGGATACGCTGCGGCCGATCGGGAAGAAGCTGGCCTGCCTCTTCCCGTCGAGCGATCCCGCCGCGGCAGCGACGACATGCGCCGGCGGTTCGAGCGGCGCGCGGGCGCCGGACATGCGCAGTGCGCCGGCGGCGGAAAATTGCAGCATCGACCTCAGCCCGCCGGCCGCCGGTGGCGCCCATGCGGTCCGCGATATCCTGACGTTCCTCAAGGAGGTCGAGGCCTCTCCGAAGGCGTGGTGCGGCACGGACACCGTCGGCGCCGACGATCGGCGCCTGTATCTGCGGGCGTTCGTGCACCGGATCTACGACTACCGCTGCACGTATCGCCGCGCGTTCATTGCCGCCGGATCCGGCGGCGAACTCCTCGCTCCCGGTCCCGACGGCGAGACGCGCAGCGAGGACCTCGTCGCGCACGACGGCGAGATCGGCAAGGCGGCGGCGGACATCCTCGCGGCCTGCGGCGTCGACGTGCAGACCTTCGCAACCAATGCGTGGTCCGCCAGTTGCAACGGCCCGATTCCGAAGTCGGTTCCCTAGCGGCCGGATCGGCATACGGAAGGAATTCCTGACGGTGGCGTCGCACTTCTACTGGCTCATCGTCGGCATTCTCGTGGTGTGGCGCCTTGCCCACCTGTTCCATGCGGAGGACGGGCCGTGGGGCGTGCTGGCGCGGCTGCGGCGTGCGGCCGGCGAGGGGTTCTGGGCCAGCCTGCTCGACTGCTTCTACTGCCTGAGCCTGTGGATGGCGCTGCCGTTCGCCGGCCTGCTCGGCGACGGCTGGACCGAGCGCTTGCTGCTATGGCCGGCCTTGTCGGCCGGCGCGATCATGCTCGAGCGTCTGACCGCGAAGGAGGCTGCGATCCCGCCGGCCGCCTATGCCGAGGACGAGGAGGACGGTCCGCGCGGTAAATAGGGTCGCAGTTGGTGATCACAGCGTCAACCCTTCCGGCAGGGCCATGTTCATCTGCGGCTCCAGGCGATGATAGGTGGCGAGATCGCGCACCCATTCATAGAAGATGCCCTTGACCGAGGTGACGGTGATGCCGGCGTCGCGCAGGCGTCGCAGGCCGTGCTCGTGATGCGGCGGCGGTGCGGCGCAGGCGTCGTCGACGACGACCGGCCGCCGGCCGGCGGCAGCCAAGCCGAGCGCCGAGTGGGCGATGCAGACGTCGGTCTCCAGCCCGACCAGCACGAACGTGTCACGCTGCGTGGCCTCCACGGCGGCGCGGATATCGTCCTGCCCCATCAGGCCGAAGATCATCTTGTCGAACGCGGCCGTTCCGGCAGGCAACAGGTCGGCGAGCGCGGGCAGCAGCGGGCCGTCGCGCGCGACGTCCTCGGCCGTCGCGATGATGGGAATCTCCAGCAGGCGCGCGATGCGCATGAGCCAGCCGATACGCTCGACCAGCGGGCTGCGCTCGGGCAACGGCAGCTTGTCGAGAAAGTACTGCTGCACGTCGATCACGAGAAGGCAGGACCGTTCACGCTCCACGAGGCCGCAGCCATGCTTCGACATCGATCCATCTCCGATCTGCGCGGCGCCGGCCGTTCCGCGGCGACGCGTGGAGGCAATCCTATTCCAGCCCGTCCTCGCCGGCCCGCTTCCCCTCCACTCCGGCGCCGCGCTGGCGTAGCGCCGCGGCATGACGACGGAAGGCATCGGCGAAGGCGGCCGCGAGAACGCCGGTCGGCAGCGCAAAGACGCCGATCGCCGCCAGCGCGGTGATGCCGGCGAGGACCTTGCCGAGGGGCGTTTCCGGATAGACGTCGCCGTAGCCGACGGTCGTGAGCGTCGAGATGCTCCACCACATGGCGCGCGGAATGCTGCCGAGTTTCTCCGGCTGGTTCTGACCCTCGATCAGATACATGAGGGTGGCCGATATCAGGAGGATCGACCCCGCAAAGACCAACGTCGCGAGCAATTCGAAACGCCGCTCGCTGAGAGCGTCGTGGATATGCCGCAGCGCCATCGAGAAACGACCGAACTTGGCGAGCGCCAGCAGCCGCAGCAGCCGCAGGATCCGGATCAGGAAGGAATTGCTGCTGCCGGCGAAGAGGAAATAGGGCAGGAACGCCACGAGGTCGATGACAGCGGCCGCCGACAGCGCGTAGCGCAAACGGCCGGTCGCGCCTCGGTAGCGAGGAATCTCCGGCGCCACCCAGAGGCGCGCCCCGTACTCGGCGAGAAAAACGGCGGCGATGATGGCATCGGCGACATCGAAGGCGGCGGGAACGACGCTGTAGATCGTCGGTTCGCTCTCGATGACGACGAGTGCCACGCTGAAGGCGATGAGCCCCGCGATGAGGCGGTTGAGCGGCGACAATCCTGGATGCGGCCAGGCGGGTCCGTAGAGCTGGCGGAACGCTTGTCGCCGCAGCGTCGCCGACGATTCGACGTCCGGTGCCGTTTGCTGCGTCATCCCGACCATCCCGCCTTCCACCCGCTCGGTCGAGCCGTCGTCTTCCGGCAAATCCGAATAATGGCCGCTTCGATCGGTGTCGGCCACCGGCGCCGCGCGCGCAAACTTCTATCACGGCGCCGCGGCGTTCCACTACAATCCCGATCTTGCGAAGGGAGCAGTGATGCGGAGACATCGCCGCCGGCGCGGCATCCTCGCCACGACTCTCGTCCTGGTCGGCACCCTGCACCTGGCGCCGGCGCGGGCGGACGTCGTCACGCTTGCCGACCGCACGCTTCGCCTGACGCCGACGCAAGGGTTTTGCGCGCTCGACCGTACCGATGGGCGCGAAGACCAGATCTTCTCGCTGTCGCAGACGATGATCGGTCCGCAGAACCGGCTGCTGGCCTATTGGACCCCTTGCGCCGTTCTCGATCTCTATCGCGGCCAGCAGGCCGACCAGCTGGCGCCCTACGTCATGATCATGGCCCAGCTCCAGGGCGGCGACGTCGTGCCCGTCGACCTGCCGCGCGCCGACTTTCTCGCCGGGCTCGACCAATATCTTGCCAAATCCCATGGGGGCCAGGACGCCGTGGCCGCGAACGACGCCGAGATCCGCCGGCGGTTCGACGACACGGCCGGCCAGCTCGGCCGGGCAAAGAAACTGGACCTCGCCCTCGGCGAGATGCGCATCATCGGGCTGTTGGCGCGCGAGGACATTGCGCGCTATGTCGGCATCATCGTCAATCTGTCGCGCGCCGGCGAGCCGACTCCCATTGCCGGCGTGCTCGGATTCACCGAGGTGCGAGGGTTGAGCATCACCGTGAATGTCTATGACGTCTATGTCGATCAGAAGACGTTCGATCGCCTGCAAGCGCTTGCGCACCAGTTCATCGTCGACATCCTGACCGACAACAACGACCTGACGCAGGACACGGCGCCGCGGCCCTCCCGTCGCGCCGGGTACAAGGGAGAAACCGGCAACTTCGTGCCCGCCTCCGGGCAACCGTAGGCGTCGACGGTCCACACTGCAGGTGCGGCCGGTGGTCGCACCGCACCTCCGTGTCATCGGTGTGACCAGGCTTTGCCAGGCCGGGAACAAGCCGGCGCCTTGCCCATTAGCGAGTCAGGCGATCTGGCGCAGGTCCCCGAGGCCCTGCCAAAGGGCCCGGGACGGACGGTTTCCCGGCGCGGACGGTCCCGTGGGCGTCGGGAACGTCATTCCACACTGACGATATGAGGAGAATACGATCATGCATGAACGCAGACGATTGAAATCGTTGGCAGCGACGAGCGCGCTGGCGCTGGTCGTTGCCGCAACTCCGATCGGCATCAGCGGTATCGTCGGCGGGGCGGCGTGGCATTCGGCACACGCGCAGGGAGCATCGGCTTCTTCCGACGCGTCGACGGGTGGTTCCGGAGCTCAGATGTCGTCGAACGCTTCCGCATCGGCGACGGCTGCTACCAGCAGCGGCGCATCGAACAGCGTGACAGCGGCCAGCAGCCCCGGCACCACCAGCGTCGTTGCTTCCCGCATCGGCACGGCCACGGCGCCATCGGCGACCGTGAGCGCGCCGAGCAACGTTGCCGGCACCGGACCGATGACCGGCAGCACGACCGGCAGTACGGCGGCTTCCGCCACGGCGACGACGCCGTCGGCTTCCGCCACGGCGACAACACCGTCGGCGACGGCGAGCGCAAGCGCACCCGCCGCGCAGAGCGGGACCTCGGCGAGCGCTACCGGCACCGGTACCGCGTCCGGCACTACGCCGTCGGCGACGGCTTCGGCGACCGCACCCAGCGCCCAGAGCCCCGCGGCCAGCCCGGCAACCACTGCGTCGACGGCGGGCGGGACACAAGCCGGCGCCGCCACGACCGGCTCTGCCGCCGGTTCGCCAGGCATGAATTCGGGCGAGGCAACACTTGCCGCGAACGCGAGCCCGGCGGGCTCGCCGGCTGCGACGTCGGCATCGCCGAGCGGCACCACGGCGGCCAGCGGGACGAGCCCGGGCACTGCGGCGACCCATCAGCAGCAGTTCCCGGCAGAGAAAGCGACGTTGTGTCCGGATTTCAGCCACGGCCCGCTCGACCGCTCACCCTGTCCCTAGAGGCGCCGCACGAGCGCGAGGCAGGAAGACACCGACGGCGTTTCAGGCGCCGTCGGTGTCTTGCTGCGTCCGCCCCTCGGTTCGGCCCCTCTGCGGCTTGCCAGTCGCGAGGGGCGGCCGTATAAGGCCCCATGAATTGGCCCGTTTCTTCCCCTGATTCGGGCGTTCAGCATTAGCGCCTCTTTGGGGGAGGCCCCTTTTGCGAAAACGGATTCTCGTCACCGGCGGCGCCGGTTTCCTCGGTTCCCATCTTTGCGAGCGGCTGCTGAAGGACGGCCATGACGTCCTCTGCGTCGACAACTACTTCAGCGGCCGCCGCGAGAACATTGCGCATCTGCTCGACCATCACAGCTTCGAGGCCATGCGCCACGACGTGACCTTTCCGCTCTTCGTGGAGGTCGACGAGATCTACAACCTGGCCTGCCCGGCCTCGCCGATCCACTACCAGTTCGATCCGGTGCAGACGACCAAGACGAGCGTCCACGGCGCCATCAACATGCTGGGGCTCGCCAAGCGCGTGAAGGGCAAGATCCTGCAGGCCTCGACGAGCGAGGTGTACGGCAACCCGGAGGAACATCCGCAGACCGAGTCCTATTGGGGCAACGTCAACCCGGTCGGCCCGCGCTCCTGCTACGACGAGGGCAAGCGCTGCGCCGAGACGCTGTTCTTCGACTACTACCGCCAGCACCGCCTCCGCATCCGCGTGGCGCGCATCTTCAACACCTACGGCCCGCGGATGCTGCAGCATGATGGCCGCGTCGTCTCCAACTTCATCGTGCAGGCCCTGAAGGGCGAGCCGATCACCATCTATGGCGACGGCAGCCAGACCCGGTCGTTCTGCTATGTGGACGACCTGATCGATGGCCTCGTCCGCCTGATGGCGGCGCCCGACGAGGTCACCGGGCCCGTCAACATCGGCAATCCCGGCGAATTCACGATGCTCCAGTTGGCGGAAAAGGTCGTATCCAAGACCGGCTCCAAGTCGAAGATCGCGTTCAAGCCTTTGCCGGAAGACGATCCGAAGCAGCGGCGGCCCGACATCAGCCTGGCGAAGAAGGCGCTCGGCTGGAGCCCCACCGTCCAGCTCGACGAGGGCCTCGACCGGACCATCGCCTACTTCAAGGCGCAGCTCTCCTAGCGACCCTGACGTCCTGTATGGGCGGGTCTCAAGATGCGCCCGATGAGTGCCTGTCGTTACGCCGGCTCTTGCCAAAGGCGGGCGTCGGGGCCGATCGGGAAGACGGCGTGGCGGTCGCCGAGGCGGGTGCGGTACTCGGCGTGGTAGGCGTCGTCGGCGAGGAGCTCGATGTTGGCGAGGTCCTGGTCGAGGCCGATCTCATGGTAGGTCTCGAGATTGCGGAGGTCGGGGCGTGGAAGCCTGCCCTCCTTGCGGTCCTGCGACATCTGCCGGTAGAGCTGCTCGAGGTCGCGGACCAGCGCCGGCGTGTCGAAGAGGCGGCAGGTGTTCCGGCCGGCGGCGAGGCGTTCTTTGAACGGGGCCAGAGTCGCCGGGTTCTGTCCGAAGGCGATGGCGCGCGCCACATAGTCGGCCGGCGTCGGGCAGATCAGCTCGGGGATTCCGGCGGCGTGCACCAGGCTGGCGCAGACGCGCGACGCAAAGCTGCGGCCCGGCAGCGTCAGAACCGGCACGCCCATCCACATGGCATCGGATCCCGTGGTGTGGGAGCCGTAGGGGAAGGTGTCGAGGAACAGATCGGCCAGCGGATAACGGGCGAGATGATCTGGATTCGACTTCTTGTCGGCGAAGACGAGGCGCTCGGGCGCGATCCCATGCTGCGCCGCCAGCTGGCGCAGGCGCTCGTTGGTCTCGGGCGTGCCGGCGAGCAGCCACAGTACGCTGTCGGGGACATGGCGCAGGATGAGGAGCCAGCGCTCGAAGGTGAGCGCGGTGATCTTCTGCATGCCGTTCAGGCTGCAGAAGACGAAGGCGTTCTCCGGCAGGCCGGCTTCGGCGCGCGTCGGCCGGCGGTCGGCGACGATCCGCTTGCGGTCGTTCGGCTGGTAGCAGGGAAGGCGAAGGACCTTCTCCGAGTAGTAGATCTCGTGGCTCTCCGGGATCACCGTAGAGTCGGCGACGATGTAGTGGTGATAGGGGCTGCCCATGGTGTTCGGGAAACCGAACCAGTTCACCTGCACCGGCGCGGGCCGTTGCGCGAAGACCTTGGTGCGGGCATCCTTGGTGTAGCCGTTGAGGTCGACGAGGATGTCGATGCCGTCTTCGCGGATCCTGGCTGCCGCCTTGGTGTCGTCGAGGTCGTTGATGTCGAGCCAGTGGTCGACCGCGGCCTTGGTGCGCGCCTGCGTGGAATCCGGCATCCGGACGCCGCAGTAGTACGCGAATATCTCGAAGTTCGCGCGGTCATGGCACTCCACGACATCGGTCATGGCGAAGCCGACGGCATGGGCGCGCAGATCGGAGGAGACGTAGCCGATGCGGAGCTTGTCCGATTTCGCGCGCGCCGGTCCGACGGGGCTCGCGGCCGCGCTCTTCGGCGGGAAGCCGACCGACTTGCGGCAGTACTGGTAGGCATTGGCCAGCTGGAATAGCGGGTCGTCGGTGTAGGAGGCGGTCGACAAGGGCGAGAGGCCCGCGAGCAGCCGCGCCTTCTTGACGTTGCCCCACTCGGCCATGAGCGGCCATTTGCACTGCCGCTGGCGCAGCGCGATCCAGTGCTGGATGACTTCCGGCTGGTCGGCGTTGATGTCGAGCGACTGCTTGAGGGCGTCCTCGGCCGCCGTGTCCTTGTTCGAGACCTCGAGCACGCGGCCGATCTGCTTCAAGGCCATGGTCTTGTAGGTGACGGCGTCGCCGGTGAGCGTCGGCAGCTGGTTGACGACCGCCAGCCACTCGCGCACGGCGCGATCGGGCTGGCCCTGGGCGTCGAGCAGCGAGCCCAGGTTGATGTAGGGCGGGTAGAAATCCGGCTTCAGCTGCATGGCGGCGCGGAAGATGATGGCGGCGCCGGCGGTGTCGCGCAGCTCGCCCAACACCACGCCGTAGTTGAAGTAGACGGCGTAGAGCATGGGGTGGTCGGGATTGCCGGCAATCCAGCGCTTGTAGAGCTCGGCGACCTGCTGGCTCTGGCCGGCGGCCTTCAGCTTCTCGGCCAGCTCCAGCATGCCGGTCAG
>JBKOWC010000311.1:0-9627 GCA_046724215.1 Pseudomonadota bacterium
GGCACCTCCTTGCTCGTGCAGCTCTTCTGGATCTTCTTCGTGCTGCCTTATTTCGGGATCACGCTGACACCCATGATGGCCGGCGTGCTCGGGCTCGGCCTCAATCTCGGCGCTTACGGCGCGGAGGTGGTGCGTGGCGCCGTCCAGGGGGTGCCGCGCGGCCAGTGGGAAGCGGCCACCGCCCTCAATATGACCCGCGAGATGGCGCTCCGGCGCATCATCTTGCCCCAGGCCTTCGTCGCAATGATCCCGCCCTGGGGCAATCTGTTCATCGAATTGTTGAAAGCCACGGCGGTCGTATCCCTCATCACCATCACGGACCTGACCTTCCGAGCCAAGGGAATCAGCGACGTGACGCTCAGAACAGCGCAGGTATTCAATGTCGCGCTGGTGATCTATCTCTGCATCGCCCTCCTCATCACCTTCGGCATGCGCTCGCTGGAACGCCGAGCGGCACGGGGCTTGGCGCGAGGCAGGAGGACCTGATGCTCTTCGATTGGGACTACACGCTGCAAATCCTGCCGCAGCTTGCGCAGGCGGCGGTTGTCACGATCGAGGCAACGCTACTGGGATTCGCCCTGGCGGCGCCCTTCGGGTTGCTTCTGGCGATCCTCCGAATGGTCCCGGGCCCCTATGTCGCGGCGCCGGTCATCGCGATCATCGAGTTCATCCGCTCGACGCCCCTCCTGATCCAGATCTTCTATTTCTACTTCGTCATTCTGCCCGTGCTCCACATGACGCCGTCCGCCTTTGCCGCCGGCGTGTTCGCCATCGGGATCCACTATGGCACCTACTGCTCCGAAGTATTCCGGGCAGGCCTCGAGAACATCCCGCGCGGGCAATGGGAGGCGTCGATAGCGCTCAATCTCAGCACTTACCGCACGTTTCGTGACGTCATACTGCCGCAGGCGATTCCGCCGGTCGTGCCCGCGCTCGGCAACTATCTGGTCGCGCTCTTCAAGGAGACGCCGCTGCTGGCCGCCATCTCCGCGAGCGAGTTGATGTCCACGGCCAAGGCTATCGGAAATGAGAACTTTCGCTACACGGAGCCGATTACCCTCGTCGGCGTCTTCTTCCTCGCCATGAGCCTGGTTTCCGCCGGCCTCATTCGCCTGGTCGAGTATCGCCTGAATGCGAGGTACCGATGACCACGCCCATGGTGCGGTTCGATCACGTCAGCAAGCGCTTCGGGCCCCTCACCGTGCTCGACGACCTCTGCCTCGACATCGCCGCCAACGAAAAGGTGGCGATCATCGGCCCGTCCGGTTCCGGCAAGACGACGGTGCTCCGCATGCTGATGACGCTCGAGCGGATCGACGATGGCGTCATCTGGATCGACGGCGAGCCGATGACCCATATGCAGCGGAACGGAGCGATGGTTTCCGCCAATGCCGCACACCTGCGACGCGTGCGCGGGAAGATCGGGATGGTGTTCCAGCACTTCAATCTGTTTCCGCACATGACGGCGCTCAGGAACTGCATGGAGGCGCCGGTCAAGGTGTTGGGTCTCTCGAAGCAGGAGGCGGAAGCGCGCGCCGCCGAGCTGCTGGACATGGTCGGGCTCGGCGACAAGAAGCTCCACTATCCGAGCCATCTCTCTGGCGGCCAGCAGCAGCGCGTCGCCATCGCCCGCGCGCTCGCCATGCGGCCGAAGGTGATGCTGTTCGACGAGGTAACCTCGGCCCTCGATCCCGAGCTGGTGGGCGAGGTCCTCAACGTGATCCGCAGGCTCGGCGCCGAGCACAACCTGACCATGATCATGGTGACCCACCAGATGGGATTCGCGAAGGAATTTGCCGACCGCGTCTGCTTCTTCTATCAGGGCAAGATCGCGGAGGAGGGGAATCCACGAGAGATGTTCAGTAATCCCAAGAACGACCGCACGCGGCAGTTCCGGCGCGCCGTGCTGGAGGCCGGATGAGCCTCACCGAACCGTCGCCTGCCACGGCGAACGGCGACTATCGACCGCAACCGACCGCCTCGCGCGAGCGTTTCGAACGCCTCTACGCGACGATGCGCGACCGCATCTGCCTCCTCGAATACAAACCGTTGGAGCATCTTTCCGAGGAGGAGCTTGCCGCCGAGTTCAACGTCAGCCGCACGCCGATCCGGCGGGTGCTCAGCCGGCTGGAGGCCGAAGGGCTGGTCGAGAGCCGGCACGGCGTCGGCACGATCGTAACAAACATCAGCTTCGCCGCCCTGAGCCAGGTGTACCAGCTGCGCATGGAGCTCGCGGTCTTGATCGGGCGGCTCGATCCTGTCCCACGCGCCGCCGAGGACCTGGCGCGCGTGCGGCAGCTGCTCGCGCGCTTCGGCCGCCTGGAGCGACGTCCGGAAGCCAAGGCGTTGGCGCAGCTCAACATGGATTTCTACCAGGAGCTGCGCGCCATGACCGGCAATGTCCCGTTGCGCGATATCAGCGACCGCCTCTATTTCCTCACCCACCGCATCTGGCTCTCGGCGGTCCCGCACCTCAACCTGCAGGACGAAATCGTGATCTTCCGGCGCGAGGTCGCGGACATCCTGGCCGCGATGGAGATCGGCGATCTCGATGCCGTCGGGTATATCCGCCGCAGCCATATCTCCATGGCTTTCACGCGGCTACAGCGCTACGCCGCCAACGCGGCAACCGAGTAGCCGCGTCGATCATGCGACCGTCACCGATTTCCGCCAGCGTCGACTTCGACCGCGACGGCGTGCAGCACGGGTTCCTGAGACTCCCGCATTCGCGCGACGACTCGGCGTGGGGCGCGATCATGATACCGGTCAGCGTGATCAAGCGCGGCGAAGGTCCGACGGCGCTCCTCACCGGTGCCAACCATGGCGACGAATATGAGGGGCCTGTTGCGCTCTTCGGCTTGGCGAACGAGCTGCTGGCGGAACAGGTGTCCGGCCGGGTCATCATCGTGCCGGCGATGAATTTCCCAGCGTTCCGCGCGGGCACGCGCACATCGCCTATCGATCGGGGGAACCTGAACCGTCTCTTTCCCGGCCGGCCGGACGGCACGGTCACCGAGAAGATCGCCGACTACTTCCAGCGCCATCTCCTGCCGCTCGCCGACTACGTGCTCGATCTTCATTCCGGCGGCAAGACGCTGCAGTTCGTGCCCTTCGCGGCGGCCCACCTCCTGCCGGACAAGGCGCAGCAGGCGAAGTGCGTGGCGGCGATGGAGGCCTTCAATGCGCCTTACGGCATGATGCTGCTCGAGATCGACGGCGTCGGCATGTACGACACGGCGGCGGAGGAGATGGGCAAGGTGTTCGTCTCGACGGAGCTCGGCGGCGGCGGCGGCGCCAGCGCGGCCACGGTCGAGATCGCCCGGCGCGGCGTGCGGAATCTGCTGGTTCATGCCGGCATTCTGCGGGGCGTGCTCGACCGCCGTGTCTCGGCCCAGCTCGATATGCCGAGCGGCGACTGCTATGTGGCGTGCGAGTCGGCCGGCCTGCTGGAGATGTGCGTCGACCTCGGGCAACCCGTATGCGCCGGCCAAACCGTGGCCCGCGTCCATGACGGCGAGCGGACCGGCGGCATCGCGCGCGAGTACCGCGCGAAGCTCGATGGGATCCTCGCCGGCCGCCACTTCCCGGGCCTGGTCCAGACGGGCGACACGATCGCCGTCGTGGCGGTTCCGATGGGCTGATCCGCCCGACCTAGCCGAACATCTCGCCGTGCTGCTTCAAGAGGATCGTGAGGCGGTCGTAGGCATCGTCGAGATGATGGGTCAGGGCGCGAACGCTCCGCTCGCCGTCGTGCCGCGCGAGGGCGGCGACGATGGCCCGATGCTGGCTCAACACCCGCACGCTTTGCCCGGGCAAGGGCGCGCTCAGATGGCGCACGCGGTCGAGCTGCGCCTTGGCGCCGCTGATGACCCGCCACAGGCGCGGCATGCCGCTCGCTTCGTTGATGGCGCGATGGAACTGGTCGTCATAGGCGATGAAGTCCGCGTAGCTGTTGCGTTTTGCGGCGCGCTCCTGGAGGGCGAGGATGTCGCGCAACCGCTCCAGGTCGGCTTCGGTGACGCGCTCGACCGCCAGCTTGATCCCTTCGAGCTCCAGCGCCCGGCGCACGAGCCGCCCCTCCGCGAGCTGCTGGCGGTCGATCAGCGCGACGAAGGTGCCTGACTGCGGCTTGACGTTGACGAGGCCCTCGTCGGCGAGCTGCCGCAGCGCGTCGCGCACCGGCGTCCGCGAAATGCCCAAGTGGTCGGTGATCTGCTTTTCGATGATCGTCGCGCCGGGCGGCAGCCGCATCGTGATGATCGACTGGCGCAGCAGGCGATAGACCTGGTCGGGAATCGGCTGTGCGCGGTCGATGCCGGCGTCGTCGGCCAGCGGCGAAAGGGGCGTCTCGGCCGTCGCCAACCTTCTTCGCACGTCGGGTCTGCTGGCTGTCGCGCGCATCTGCATCTTTCCGTCCGTCACCGCCGGCCTGCCGTCGCGCCCTCGTTGACAGGGCAATCTAGAATATTAGTATATCTCTCTCTTGGCTAGCCTCCTGCGGACCGGATTCGCACGGCCGCACGCGGCCGGCCGCCTGTCGCGACGGAACGCAACGAATCCGGGCGCGACGCATCAGGGAGGACGTCATGAAGCAGTGGAAAGGACTCGGCGCCGCCGCGGCGGTCGCGTTGGCGTGCGGTGCCGGAGGCCCCGCGACGCCGGCGGTCGGCGCCATGAAGTACGACGGGGTGACGGTCAACGTCGTCACGTTCACGGGCCCGCAGATCGCCGAGCCGTTGCAGCGGCGGGCGCCCGATTTCCAGAAGCTGACCGGCGCCAAGATCAACGTCATCACGGTTCCGTTCTCCGATTTCTACAACAAGCTGCTGAATGATTTCGCCACCGGCACCAACAGCTACGACGCGACGGTGTTCGCGCCGCAGTGGATGGTGGACTTCATCGAGCCCGGCTATCTCCAGGAACTCACCGACCGGGTGAAGTCCGACGCCGCCCTGAAGTGGGACGACATCGGCCCGTTCTTCCGCGACTTCAGCGCCACCTACAACGGCAAGGTCTACACCATCCCGCTCGATGGCGACTTCCAGATGGTCTACTACCGCAGCGACCTGCTGAAGCAGGCCAACATGGCGCCGCCCAAGACCTGGGACGACTACATCGCCATCGCCAAGGCCTTCCAGGGCAAGGACCTCGACGGCGACGGCAAGCCCGACTACGGCTCCTGCATCGCCAAGAAGCGCAGCGCCCAGTCCTACTGGATGGTGCTCTCCGTCGCCGGCGGCTTCATCCAGAGCAAGGGCACGGGGCAGGGCCTGTTCTTCGATACGGACACGATGGCGCCGCTGGTCAACAACGAGGCCTTCAAGGCGGCCCTGAAGGTCTACGTCGAGACGACCAAATATGCGCCGCCGGACGAGATAAACCTCGACGTCGGCGATACCCGCGGCCTGTTCACGAGCGGTCGCTGTGCTCTGACCCTCGACTGGGGCGACATCGGCACGCTGGCCATCGATCCCACGACGTCGAAGGTGAACGACAAGGTCGGCGCGGTCATCATCCCGGGTTCCAAGCAGGTGATCGATCGCGCGACGGGCAAGCTTGTGGACTGCACGAAGGATACCTGCCCCTATGCCATCGATGGCGTCAACCACGCGCCGTTCGCGGCCTTCGGCGGCTGGTCGGGTGCGATCAACGCCGCCAAGGATCAGAAGGTCAAGGACGCGGCCTACGACTTCCTCTCCTATATGAGCCAGCCCGAACAGGCCAATGTGGACGTCACCATCGGCAAGACCGGCTTCAATCCCTACCGGACCTCGCAATTCGAGAATCTCGACCTGTGGCTGAAGGCCGGCATGAGCAAGGCGGCGGCCGAGAACTACCTGGGCGCCATCAAGGACAGCCTCAACAGTCCCAACATGGTGCTCGACCTGCGCGTGCCGCAGAACCAGCGCTACGAGCAGGTGGTGCTCGACACCACCATCGCCCGCCTCCTGGCCGGCGAGATCGACATCGACAAGGCGGCGGCCGAGATCGAGACCGGCTGGAACGAGGCGACCGAGGAACTGGGGAAGGACGCCCAGCTGAAGGCGTATCGCGGCGCCCTCGGCGTCAAGTAGGACTGGCCGCGCACGGCGCTTCAGGAGGGGCGACCGGCCGGTCGCCCTTCCTGTCGCCGCGCCGGTTTGCTCGCCGGCGCGAGTTTTTCTCTTTCTTCGCCGGAGATCGCCCCCCATCCTGGGCCTGTCGGTGGACGCGGGACGTGCATGCAGTATGAACTCGCCGAGCCCCGGAGGAGGCTGAGCGCCGAGCGGCGGGCCGACGTCGCGGCCTGGGCGGACCGGATTTCGCCGGCGGCGTTCATCATGCCGGCGGTGCTGGTGATCCTGGCGTTGTCGATCTTCCCGCTGATCGTCTCGGTCTACCTGTCGCTGGCGCGCGTGAAGTTCGAGAAGGGCGGCGTCACCGTCACCTTCATCGGCTGGCTCAACTACAAGAAGCTGCTGTTCGGCTCGCAGCAGTTCCATCTGATCGGCACGCTGATGCCGATCACGCCCGCGGGCTGGGCGTTCGTCGCGCTCGCTGCGGCGCTGCTGGTCTGGTGGCTGGTCCAGGTCGTGCGTCGCGGCGTCCGGCCTCTGGGGCTCGTCGGGCGGCTGCTCGTCGCCGTCGCGGCGGTGGCACTGGCGCTGCTGATGACATCGGCGGCGAGCGAGGGCGGGCAGCTCGGCACGATCGGCGTGACGCTCACCTACGTCGTCGTCGGCGTCTGCGTGCAGTACGGGCTCGGTCTCGGGCTGGCCCTGCTGTGCGTGCAGAACCTGCGCGGGCGCGGCTTCTTCCGTGTCGTGTTCTTCCTGCCGATGATGATCACGCCGGTCGGCGTCGCCTACACCTTCCGCATGCTGACGGACACGACCAAGGGGCCGTTCGCGCCGCTCTGGCAGGCCTTCGGGCTCGGCGACTTCGCCTGGGCGAGCACGGCCTGGGGCGCCCGCATCGCCGTCATGATCGGCGATGCCTGGCAGTGGACGCCCTTCATGTTCATCGTGCTGCTGGCGGCGATCGAGGGCCAGCCGCGCGAGCAGGTCGAGGCGGCCCATGTCGACGGCGCCAGCCGCTGGCAGATCTTCCGCTTCATCACCTGGCCGGCGATCCTGCCGGTGACGATCACGCTGGTGCTCATCCGCGTCATCGAGGCCTTCAAGATCGTCGACCTGCCGAACGTGCTGACGAACGGCGGCCCCGGCATCGCTTCGGAATCGATGACGCTGCATGCCTATTCCACCTGGCGGGCGTTGGACATCGGCGGCTCGGCGGCGATCGCGTACATGCTGCTCTTCATCGCGACGTTCTTCTGCGTCGCCTTCGTCAACCTCGTGCGCGCCGGCGCGCCCGCGCCGGCGGAGCCGCAGCGATGAGCGCGCCCGCTCGCCGGCCGAGGATGCGCGGCATCAACGACCCGGCGCCGGGGTGGGCGACGCTCTCCTATGCCGCACTCGGCTTCTGGGCCTTCGTTGTACTGTTTCCGCTCTACTGGCTGGCCGTGACGTCGGTGAAGCTGCCGATCCAGGTGAACGACGGGCCGGACTACTTTCCGGGCATCGACTTCGAACCGTCGCTCCATGCCTGGCGCTATATTTTCGTCGACCTCTTCGTCGACACGGCGCGCCCCTACATGAACACCGTGGTCGTGGCGCTCTGCAGCTCGGTGGTCGCGCTCGTCTTCGGCAGCATGGCCGCCTATGGCCTGTCGCGGCTGTCGTACCGGCCGCGCATCGCCACGATCGCGAGCTTCATCGTCGGGGTCGCCGCCGTCATCGTCGCGACCGCGCAGCTCGGCGTGCCCTGGACGGTCGCGCTCGCCATCGGGGCGGCGGTCTTCGTGCTGCTGGCGGCCGGCCTGCGGCGTCACGTCACGCGCCGGCTGAAGAACGAGGACATCGCCTTCTGGATGATCTCGCAGCGCATGCTGCCGCCGGTCGCCGTCGTGCTCCCGATCTACCTCATGTTCCAGCAGGTGGGCCGCCTCGACAGCGACTTCGGGCTCGACACGCGCTTCGCGCTCACCGTCACCTACGTCGCCGCCAACATTCCGATCGTGGTCTGGCTGATGCGCGACTTCTTCGACAGCATCCCGCTCGAGCTCGAGGAGGCGGCGCTGGTGGACGGCTGCTCGCGCTACCGCATCTTCTGGTCGATCGTGCTGCCGCTCGCCAAGCCCGGGCTGGCGGCGACCTTCATTCTCGTGCTGATCATGGCCTGGAACGAATACCTCTTCGCGCTCTTTCTCTCGAGCGCCAATGCGCAGACGCTGCCGCTGACGGTGGCGGCGCAGAACGCCACGCGCGGGCCGCAATGGTGGTACATGTCGGTGCTGATCATCATCATGATCCTGCCGGTCTCGGCGCTGGCGCTGCTGCTCTCCCGCTACATCACGCGCGGGCTCCTCATCGGGGCGGTCAAGGGCTGAACCTCTGGCGCAGCGCGGCACATCTCGCATAGTCTTCCAGGAAGGGCGGCTCTGAGAGCCGCCCCTACAAAGGGGGCATGCACGATGGCGAAGGCGCACAAGCCGGAGACCAAGAAGGTCAAGATCGGGAAGCACAAGGTCGTCACCTACAGCTATGGCGACGGCAAGGAGATTCTGTTCCTGCTCAATGGTGGGCCGGGGCTGCCCTGCAACTATCTGCGCGATCCGCTCTTGCGCATGGTCGATGCCGGCTATCGCGTCGTGACCTATGACCAGCTCGGCACCGGCGCCTCGGACCATCCGAAGGATCCGTCGCTGTGGACGATCGGGCGCTATGTCGAGGAGGTGGAGACGGTGCGACAGGCGCTCGATCTCGGGAAGATCCACCTGCTGGGTCATTCCTGGGGCGGCTGGCTCAGCATCGAATATGCCGTGACCCATGTGAAGGCGCTGAAGTCGCTCGTGCTCTCGAGCACTTGCGCCGACATGCCGCATCTGGTGGGCGAACTCGACCGCCATCGCGCCGCGCTCGGGCCGGAGACCGTGGCGATGATGCAGCGGCACGAGGCCGAGGGCACGCTCAAGCATCCGGAATACGAAGCGGCCATCACGATCCTCAACTACCGCCACGTGCTGCGGCTCGCCGACTGGCCGAAGCCGGTGACCTACTCGCTCAAGCGCTGGAACATGGACGTCTACGGCGCCATGCAGGGGCCGAACGAATTCCTCTACACCGGCAACCTCAAGGACTGGAACCGCATCCCCGACCTGCACGAGATCACCGTGCCGACGCTCATCGTCTGCGGCCAGCATGACGAGATCACGCCGGCCTGCTCCATGCGCATGCACAACGCGCTGCCGGATTCGGAGATCACGGTGTTTCCGAACAGCTCGCACATGGCGATGTACGAGGAGCCGGAGGCCTATTTCGCGCGCCTGACGGCGTTCCTCAACAAGCAGCACGGCGGCAAGGCCAAGCGCCGCTAGAACAACAGAGACAGCAGGGAGAGAGTCATGCCGATCGAGCCGCCCAATGCCGACCACATCCTGGAGATCGCCGCCGACTTCGGGATCGCGCTTCGGCCCGAGGATGCGCAGTCCTTTGCCGGGCTGCTGACGGGCATCGCGGGCTCCTACGGCCGCCTCGACGAGCTGGTCGAGCCGAAGCCCGAGGTGAAGTACGCGCGCACGACCGGCTA
>JBKOWC010000193.1:0-8028 GCA_046724215.1 Pseudomonadota bacterium
GGCCTGGCCATGGCCATGACCAAGACCTTCGCGGGCCGCGGCGGGATCATGCTGGTGCTCATCATCCCGTTGTTCGTCAGCCCCGTGGTCGTCGGCCAGATCTGGTCGCTGATCCTGCAGAAGCCTTATGGCCCGTTCGACTATCTGGTGGGCGCGCTGTTCGGCCCGACGCAGGTGAGCTGGCTCACCGGCAATCCCTGGAAATTCATCTCCCTGATCGCCGCCGACGTCTGGCAATGGACGCCGTTCATGTTCGTGATCCTGCTGGCGGGCCTGACGTCGATCTCGCCGGAACTCTACGAGGCGGCCGAACTCGACGGCGTCTCGCGCCGACAGATCTTCTGGAACATCACCCTGCCGCAGATCGCGCCGCTGATCCTGATCGCCGTCACCTTTCGTCTGCTCGATGCCGTGAAGCTCTTCGACATCATCTTCATCATGACCGGCGGCGGGCCCGGAACGAGCACCTATACGACCTCCTTCTATCTCTACCAGACCGGCTTCCAGAACTTCCATCTGGCGCAGGCCACGGCCGGGAGCTGGCTGTTCCTGATCCTGACGGCCGTGCTGATCATGTTCCTCGTCCGGCGCCTGTTGCGCCCGGAGCCGGCCTGATGGCGTCCCGGAGCCGTCGGCGGGCCCGGCGCAAGGGAGCCCTGGCGTTCGACAACCTGGTTCGCGTTCTCTACCTCGCGCTGTTTCTCGCCTTCCTCCTGGGTCCGCTCTACTGGACCGTGATCACGTCGATCAAGCCGGTCGACGACTACATGACGATCCCACCCGTCTGGTTTCCCGAGCATCCGACCTTGATTCATTACACCGCGGCGATGTTCACCTATCGGGGCCTCGCCGGGTTGACCAATAGCGCCGTCATATCGGCCGCCGCGACGGTGCTGTCGGTCATTCTGGGCACGCTGATGGGCTACAGCTTCGCGCGGTTCAACACAGGCGGACAGCACCTCTCGTTCTGGGTGCTGTCGCAGCGTTTCCTGCCGCCGGTGGCCGTCGTGCTGCCGGTATTTCTGCTCTACCGCAAGCTCGGCCTCAACGACACGCGCCTGGGACTCATCCTGATCTATACGGTGACATCGCTCCCGCTGTCGGCCTGGATGATGTTCGCCTACTTCCGCCAGATGCCGGCGGAACTGGAGGAGGCCGCACTCGTCGACGGCTATAGCCGCTGGGGCGCTCTGTGGCGAGTGGCGCTGCCGCTGGCATTGCCCGGCATCATCGCCGCCGCCGTGTTCGCGTTCATCTTCTGCTGGACGGAGTTCTTCTTCGCCCTGATCCTGACGTCGCGCAGCGCCTTCACGCTGCCGACGGTCTTCCGCGGCTTCCTCGGCTTCCAGGCGTCGTCCTATGGCGAAGCGAGCGCGCTGGCGATCGTCTCTCTCGTGCCGTCGATCCTGCTCGGGATGCTCGTGCAGCGCCATCTCGTTCGCGGCCTGACGCTGGGCGCGGTACGCGGCTGAGAGGGCGAGGTGCGATGGCGCAGCTGAAGATCACCGGACTGCACAAGCACTTCAGGGGCGTGCATGCGGTTCGCGGCGTCGATCTCGACATCCCCGATGGGGAGTTCACCGTGCTGGTGGGTCCCTCGGGGTGCGGCAAGACGACATTGCTGCGCGCCATCGCCGGGCTGGAAGAAGTGAACGAGGGCACGATCGAAATCGACCGCGAGGTGATGAATGACGTGCGGCCGAGCGATCGCGACGTCGCCATGGTGTTCCAGAACTACGCCCTCTATCCGCACATGAAGGTCTACAAGAACATCGCGTTCGGCCTCATGGCGCGGAAGCTGCCCGCTTCCGAGATCGACGCGCGGGTCAAGCGGGCGGCCGCCATGCTCGGCATCGCCGACCTGCTGGAGCGGCTGCCGCGGCAGCTTTCAGGCGGGCAGCGCCAGCGCGTCGCCATCGGCCGGGCGATCGTGCGGAACCCGCAGCTCTTCCTGTTCGACGAACCGCTCTCGAACCTCGACGCCCAGCTGCGCGACGAGATGCGCGGCGAGATCAAGCGGCTGCATCAGGAAATCGCGACGACGATGATCTACGTGACGCACGACCAGATCGAGGCGATGACGCTGGCGGACCGCATCGTCCTCATGCACGACGGGCGGATAGAGCAGCAGGGAGCCCCCCTCGACCTCTTCGAACGTCCGGCGTCACTTTTCGTCGCCGGGTTTCTCGGTTCCCCAAAGATGAACTTCTTGCGGGGCACGCTGCTGCGCGCCGACAGCGGCGAATCGATCCGGCTGCAGGATGGCGGCATGGTCCTGTCGCTGCCGCGTGCCGGCGCGCTCAATGGCGCGCAGAACGGCATGCCCGTGATCCTTGGCCTGCGGCCGGAGCACATCACGCGGGCCACGGGAACAGCGCCGGACGGCGCCCTCCGCCTCGATGTGAAGATCGAGCTGGTGCAGCCCACGGGCTCTCGGACCTACGCGACCTTTCGTCTGGGAGCGGCCGCCGTCATGGCCGAACTCCAGGCGCACGACGTGAGCCGCCCAGGCGAAACGATCGCTGTCGAGATCAATCTGCGCCGCGCCGCCCTCTTCGACGCCGCAACGGAAAAGGCGATCTGAGGCGGCTACGCCGGCACCGACCGGCCCAGCCAGTCGATGGCGGCCTGCACGCCGCCCTTGCCGTGCGGAATGCCGAGCGCGACGAGGCCCGTCTCGACGACGGCGAGCGTGCCCAGAATCATCGGGGCGTTGATGTGCCCCATGTGGGCGATGCGGATCGCGCGCCCGTTGAGGGCGCCGATGCCGATGCCGACCACGACGCCGCACTTGCGCTCGCAATAGTCGATGAGCGGCCGGGGGTCGCGCCCGTCGTTGAACAGAACGGTGGTCACGGAATTGGCGCGCTCCGCCGGCTCGGTGATGTTCAGCGATATTGCGTTGCCGGCGCTCCACACATCGACGGCGCGGCGCACGGCCTCGGCCAGCAGCCGGTGGCGTTCGAAGGCGGGCTCGAGTCCCTCCTCGAACAGCATGTCCAGCGATTTGCGCAGCCCGAACAGCAGGTGCTCGGGCGGCGTGCCGCAGTATTTCTGGTAGTGCTCCTTGCCTTCGCGCGCCGTCCAGTCCCAGTAGGGCGTCCGCAGGCCGGCCTTCTGATGCACCGCCTTGGCCTTGTCGTTGGCGGCGATGAAGCTGAGGCCCGGCGGCAGCATCAACCCCTTCTGCGACCCGGCGACCGCGACGTCGACACCCCAGGCATCCATCTCGAAGGGCATGGTGCCGAGCGAGGCGATGGTATCGACCATCAAGAGCGCACCGTGATTGGCCCGCTGCATGGCCTGGCGAAGCCGCGTGATGTCGTTGACGACACCGGAGGCGGTGTCGACCTGGACGACGAGAACCGCCTTGATCGATTGCGAGGTGTCGGCCCGCAGACGCGCTTCGAGCGCGGCCGGATCGACGGCCCGCCGCCAGTCCCCCGGCAGCACCTCGACGTCGATGCCGAAGACGGCCGCCATCTCTCCCCAGCCCATGGCGAAGCGGCCGCTCTCGAGAACCAGGACCTTGTCGCCTCGCGAAAGGACATTCACGAGAGCCGCTTCCCACGCACCGTGCCCATTGGCGGCGTAGATGTAGGTCTGCCCCTGCGTGCGGAACAGCTTGCGGAGGTCGTGCAGGCAGCTGGCGGTGATGTCGACGAGGGCGCCCGAGTAGATATCCACGGCGGGCCGATGCATGGCGGCAAGCACGTCGTCGGGCACGGTCGTCGGCCCCGGAATGCTCAGAAATTCGCGGCCGTTGCGCACGGTCATCGTCAGGCCTCTCCTCGGTCCGGGAATGCGATTCGATGGCGGCCGGGATGAGATACAGGTCGCCCGGCACCTCGGCAAGGCGGTCGCATGACGCTTGACTCTTGCGCTAAATGTTCATGAAATGTTTCGATGGCGAAGCCGTGGAAGGGTGCCGTCCTCGTCGGCGACGCGATCCGCCAGCGCGTGCCGCTGTGGGTCACCTGCCGGGCCTGCGGCCGACGGGTGCGCGTGGACCCCGGCAAGATCGCGGACCGCGTCGGCTATGACGTGCCCGTGCCGTCGCTGTCGCCGAAGATGCGTTGCACGCGCTGCGGCGGCCGCAGCGCCGACGTCACGGTCGGACACTATCCGCGCGCGGCGGAGCGATGAGCGCCGATCCGGGTCAGCGGTCGCTGTCGCTGACGGGTTCCTCGACGAGGTCGCGGGCAAACTCGTCGCAGGCGGCCTCGGCTTCGCGCACCTGGGCGAGGCCGACGAGCGCGTTGAATGCCGCAAAATCGGTCATGCCGTTGCGCACGGCGTTGGTCGTCCCGTCGCGCAGCAGCGCGGCATAGACGTCGGCGACCGCGCGCGCGATGGCGTAGCTGGCGGAGACGGGCCAAGTGACCGCGGCGAAGCCCATTTCGTCGAGCTGACGCGCCGAGAGGATCGGAGTCTTGCCGCCTTCGACGAGATTGGCGAGACAGGGTCCATCGATCTCCGAGCACACGCGCCGCAGTTCCTCCATCGACAGCGGCGCATCGACGAACAGCAGGTCGGCCCCGGCCTCGCGGTAGAGCTGGCAGCGCTCGATCGCCTCGTCGAGGCCGTGGACGGCACGCGCATCGGTGCGGGCGCAGAGGACGAGGTCGGCATCGACGCGCGCATCCAGTGCGGCCTTCAGCTTGGCTACCATTTCCGCGGCGCCTACGACCTGTTTGCCGTCCATATGCCCGCAGCGCTTGGGCGAGACCTGGTCTTCGATGAAGAGGCCGGCCACGCCGGCCCTTTCATAGGTCCGGACCGTGCGCGCCACATTGGTCGTATTGCCGTACCCGGTGTCGGCGTCGGCAAAAAGCGGGAGCTCGGTCGCATCGCACAGCCTGGCGTACATGTCGGCCATCTCGATCATGCCGAGCTGCTGGACATCGGGTGCGCCCAGCAGGCTTGCCGTGGCGCTGTAGCCGCCGCAGGTGACGGCCTGGAACCCGGCCTGCTCGGCCAGACGAATGCACAGCGCATCGTGGGCGCCCGGCAAGACCAGGATCTCCGGGGCTTCGATCAGCAGGCGGAAGCGGGTCGTGCGTTTCAAGTCTGGCCCCAATGCGAGGGCAATGGCGACGGCCCGTCGCGGTTCCACGGTAGCCGAGCAGGGACGGCGCCGCAACCGAAGGACGCCGGATATTGCCGCATCGAATGCGCGACGCTATGAAGGAAGACGCGTTGCCGAAACCCGGATGCGAGGGAGCGCCGTTTGTCGAGGCGAGCCGTTCTGATCTTCTCGGCGTTGGCCGTGGGCTGGCTCGCGCCGCACCGCGCCGGCGCCGACGACGCCAACGACGCGACCTACCTGCGCTATCATCGCGCCATCAATGCGGAAGCGACCTGCAAGCACCGCGACTTCAGCCCGTCCGACGATACCCGGATGGCGAGCTACATCGAGGGCAAGGTGCATCACCGGATCGGGCCGGATCGTCGCGTCACCCTCATCGAGCAGGCGAGACTGGAGGTCGATCAATTGGTCGAGCAGAGGGGCTGCGACAGCGCCGCCATCAAAGATCTGCTCACCGTCTTCGGTGCCGAGTTGGCGCCCCTCCTTGCCGAGTGATCGCGCCTAGTGGGTGTGCGTCAGTTTCGCTGTGATCTCCGCGACATGGCGGCCTTGGAAGCGCGCGATCTTCAGCTCGTTCTCCGACGGCTGGCGCGAACCATCGGCCTTGGCGAGCGTGGTGGCCCCGTACGGAGAGCCGCCGCTGATCTCGTTCATGTTCATCAGCTCCTGGCAGCTGTAGGGCACGCCGACGATGATCATGCCCTGGTGCAGAAGCGTCGAGTGGAAAGAGGTGATCGTCGTCTCCTGCCCGCCATGCTGGGTGGCGGTGCTGGCGAAGACGCTGCCCACCTTGCCGATCAGCGAGCCCTTCATCCACAAGCCGCCGGTCTGGTCGAGAAAATTGCGCATCTGCGCCGCCATGTTGCCGAAGCGGGTCGGCGTCCCGAAGATGATGGCGTCGTAGGTCGCCAGCTCGTCGGGCGTCGCGATCGGCGCGGTTTGGTCGACCTTCATGCCCGACTTCTTTGCGACTTCCTCGGGCACCAACTCGGGCACGCGCTTGATGGTCACCTGCGCGCCGGCGACGCCACGCACGCCCTCCGCGACGGCCTGCGCCATCTTCTCGATGTGGCCGTAGGCGCTGTAGTAGAGCACGAGGATCTTCGACATTGATCGTTCTCCCGGTCTGCAGGTTGCGGCGATGATGAAACGGGCGTCGCACCACGGTGACGACGGCGGCCAGGAATAGCCAAACAACGGGCGCCCGCCAAGTGCGGTTACCGGAGGGATACTTCAGTGGCCCTCTGGGCGCGGCAGCGCCGCGGGCGCTATTTTCCCTCGCGGCGCCACGCCAGCATCGTGGCGCCGAGGCCGAGCAGCAACACCACAAGGGCCGGCAGCAGCGGTGCCTGGTCCACGCCCGTGACGACATAGTCCGCGTTCGACCGTAGACCGATCCAGCCGCGTCCGGCCGTGTCGCGGTCGGGCCGGACCTGGCGAATGTCGGGAACGCCTTCGGTCGCCAGGCGCACGATCCCGCCGTTGGTCGCCGTGACGATGGGCTTCATCACGTCGCCGGTCGACCGCAGGTCCGCCAGCTCGATCGGATTGAGATCGCCGCTGGCCGCGAACGCACGGTGGGTGCCGTCGCTGACCCGGTAGAGACCCGACTCCGGCGCGGCCATGACTCCGGCCGCCTTGCCGTCGCCCGCATCGCTCAGCGGCACCGTCGCCTTGTCGCCGCCGGGGGTCGTCACCTCGACGGTCCTCGGATTCTCGCCCAGGCTACGGCGCGTGATCTCGAGGCGATTGTCGATGACGGTGGCGCGCAGGTCCTCCTCCTCGAGCTCCGGCTCCTTCATGAGCCAGTGGGCGACGCGGCGCAGCAGCTCCGCCTGCGGGCCGCCGCCCTCGTAGCCGCGCGACCACAGCCAGATCTGGTCACTGAGCAGTTGTGCGACGCGGCCCTTGCCGTAGCGGTCGAGAATGAGGAGCGGTTCGTCGTCCGGTCCGCTCATCAACGTATTGCCGCGCTTCACCGTCGCCTGGACGATGCGGAACCAGCGGCCCCAGGTGGGCTTGGCGCCGCCACCCGGCAGGTCGGCGGTGACCGGATGCTTGCGTCCGATCTCGGTCACCTGCGGCCGGTAGCCGCGCTCGGTGATCTCACCGGTCGGTTCGCCCGGCAGAACGTCGCCCAGCGGCGACTGGTATAGCCCGAGCGGACCGCCGAGGCTGACGCCGGCCGCGTCGAGCAGCGCGCCGCCGTTTTCCACGTAGTGCACGATGTTCTCGAAATAGGCACGCGGCAGGACGCCGCGCCGGCGATAGCGGTCGAAGATGATGAGGTCGAACTGATTGAGCTTGACCTCGAAAAGCTCGCGGATCGGAAAGGCGATCAGCGACAGCTCATTGATCGGCGTGCCGTCCTGCTTCTCGGGCGGGCGCAGGATGGTGAAGTGGACGAGGTCGACGGCCGGATCGGACTTCAGGATGTTGCGCCAGGTCCGCTCGCCAGCATGCGGTTCGCCGGAGACGAGCAGGACGCGGAGCCGGTCGCGCACGCCGTTGATGACCGCGACGGCCTGGTTGTTGACGAGGCTCAGTTCCTTCTCGCGCGGCTCGACCTGCAGCTCGACGAGCGCCGGACCTGGATGGTCGATATGAATCTTGATCTCCTGATCGACGCCGATGGGCACGTCGAGCGTGTCCTTCGGCGTGCCGTCCTGCACGACCGTGACCTTTGCGGTCGCCCCGACCGGCGCCTGCGGCTGGTCGTCGACCCGGACGGTCATGGCGACGTCGTTGTCGACAAGGCCATAGGTCGGGGCCTTGCTGATGGTGAGCCGCCGGTCGACCTCATCGGGCTCGCCGCTGAGCAGCAGATGCACGGGCGCATTGAAACCCAGATCCTTGAGATTCACCGGCACGTCATGGACCTGTCCGTCGCTGATGAAGACGGCGCCGGCGATGCGCCGCGCCGGCACGTCGCCAATGGC
>JBKOWC010000127.1:0-6192 GCA_046724215.1 Pseudomonadota bacterium
TTCGCCGAGGAAGCCCGCCGCATCCACCATGGCGAGGTCGAACGGCGCGACATCTACGGCGAGGCGTCCGACGACGAGGCCAGGGAACTCAGCGACGAGGGCGTCGAGTTCGCCCGCATCCCCTGGCTGCCGCGGCACGACAGCTAGCGCTTCCGCCCCACCGCAATGTAGTTCACGTCGAGGTCGCGCGAGAGCGACCATTTGTCGGTGAGCGGGCTGTAGACGACGCCCTTGATGTCCGCCAACTCGACGCCGTGCGGCCGCAGGCCGGCGGCCAGCTCGGACGGGCGCACGAACTTGCGCCAGTCGTGGGTGCCGCGCGGCAGCCAGCGCAGCACATACTCGGCGCCGACGACGGCGAGTGCGAAGGCCTTTGCAGTCCGGTTGATGGTGGCAAGGAAGAGGAGGCCGCCGTCGGCCAAGAGGGAGCAGCACGCGCCCAGGAACAGCGCGCGGTCGGCGACGTGTTCGACGACCTCCAGGCTGAGGACGACATCGAACCGTGCCCCGGCCGCGACAAGGTCTTCCGCCGTGGCGACCCGGTAGTCGATATCCAGGCCGCTTTGTCGGGCATGGCGGCGCGCGATTTCGATGTTGCGCTCGCCGATGTCGATCGCGATGACGGCGGCGCCGAGCCGCGCCATGGGCTCGGCGAGCAAGCCGCCCCCGCAGCCGACGTCGAGCAGCCGAAGTCCGGCGAGCGGGCCGTCGGCGAGCGGGTCGCGGCCATGGTGCCGGGCGACCTGGTCGCGGATGAAGGCAATGCGCGTGGGGTTGAGCTTGTGGAGCGGGCGGAACTCGCCGTGCGGGTCCCACCAGGCCTGCGCCATGGCCGCGAACTTGGCCGCTTCCGCCGGGTCGACGGTGCTGCCGGCGGGGCGCTTCCCCGCAGTGGGCGCCGTGTCGCCGGGGGTCAAAACCATGGCGGGCCTCGAAAATCTTGGTGCGGCCTTGCCTCTGCCGGAGTGAATGAGTATGGATACCGGCGGCTCACGCGGCAACCGCCGATCCCAGCCAGCGTCTCCGTGGACCCGACATCCCGATGACACCGCAGCCGCGCAAGCCGCGCATCGTCATGAAGTTCGGCGGCACGTCCGTTGCCGACATCGAGCGCATCCGCGCTGTCGCGCAACGCGTGAAACGCGAGGTCGATGCCGGTGCCGACGTGGCGGTCGTGGTCTCGGCCATGTCCGGAGTCACCAACCAGCTCGTCGACTGGGTGCGGTCGATCTCGCGCCTGCACGACGCGCGCGAGTACGATGCCGTTGTCGCCTCGGGCGAGCAGGTGACGAGCGGGTTGACGTCCCTGGCGCTGCAGGAGCTCGGGGTGTCGGCGCGCTCCTGGCACGGCTGGCAGATCCCGATCCGGACCAATGACGCCCACGGCAAGGCGCGGATCGAGGGCATCGACACGGCCGAGATCGACAAGCGCTTCCAGCAGGGCATGGTGGCGGTGGTGGCCGGATTCCAGGGCCTAGGCCCGGACAACCGGGTGACGACGCTGGGCCGCGGCGGCTCGGATACCACGGCGGTGGCGCTGGCGGCGGCGCTCAAGGCGGATCGCTGCGACATCTTCACCGATGTGGACGGCGTCTACACCAGCGACCCGCGCGTCGTTGCGAAGGCCCGCAAGCTCGATAAGATCACCTACGAAGAGATGCTGGAGATGGCGTCCCTGGGCGCCAAGGTGCTGCAGATCCGCTCCGTCGAGATGGCGATGAAGCACCGCGTGCGGCTGCAGGTGCTCTCCAGCTTCACGGATACGCCCGGCACCCTGGTCGTCGACGAGGAAGAGATCGTGGAACAGGAACTGGTCAGCGGCATCGCCTACAGCCGGGACGAGGCGAAGATCACGCTAATGCGCGTGCCCGACCGGCCGGGGATCGCGGCATCCATCTTCGGGCCGCTCGCCGACCACAACATCAATGTCGACATGATCGTCCAGAACGTGTCGGAGAGCGGCCAGACCACCGACCTTACGTTCACGGTCACCAAGGCCGACCTCGAGCGCGCCCTCAAGGTGCTGGAAGACAGCCGCGCCAGCATCAACTACAAGGCGCTGGTGCCGGATTCGAACGTCGTGAAGGTGTCGGTCATCGGCGTCGGCATGCGCAGCCACGCCGGCATCGCCCAGCGCATGTTCAAGACGCTGGCGGCGAAGGGCATCAACATCCAGGTGATCTCGACCTCCGAGATCAAGATCAGCGTGCTCATCGCCGAGGACTACACGGAGCTGGCGGTGCGCAGCCTGCACACCGCCTACGGGCTGGACGCCGCCTGACCCGATGAACCGCAAGGCCGCCCGCCAGCGACTCGACCATCTGTGGGAGCGCGGCCGCGCCTTTCTCGGCTGCGAGGTCGCGATCATGGGCGGGGCGATGACGTGGGTCTCCGAGCGGCACCTGGTCGCAGCGCTGTCCAATGCCGGCGGCTTCGGCGTCATCGCCTCCGGCTCGATGTCGCCGGCGCTGCTCGCCGCCGAGATCGCGGCGACGGCGGCGCTCACGACGCGGGCGTTCGGGGTCAATCTGATCACCCTGCATCCGCAGCTTCTGGAGCTGATCGACGTCTGCCTCGATCTCAAGGTCGGCCACATCGTGCTCGCTGGCGGCCTGCCACCCGGCGCCGCCCTCACCCGAATCAAGCAGGGCGGCGCCAAGCTGCTATGCTTCGCGCCGGCGCTGGTGAT
Organism: Pseudomonadota bacterium; assembly: GCA_046724215.1. Classification (GTDB taxonomy): domain Bacteria; phylum Pseudomonadota; class Alphaproteobacteria; order Dongiales; family Dongiaceae; genus JBKOWC01. The sequence goes on from JBKOWC010000127.1 coordinate 2,690, forward strand.
CGCCCGCAAGCTCGTGCGCTCGGGCGCCGACGCGATCGTCATCGAGGGCATGGAGGCCGGCGGCCATATCGGTCCGGTGACGACGAGCGTGCTGGCGCAGGAGATCCTGCCGGCGGTGCGCGACGTTCCGGTCTTCGTGGCCGGCGGCATCGGGCGCGGTGAGGCCATCCTCGGCTATCTCGAGATGGGGGCATCGGGCTGCCAGCTCGGTACGCGCTTCGTCTGCGCCACTGAATCGATCGCCCATGCGCGGTTCAAGCAAGCGTTCCTGCGGGCCAGCGCGCGGGACGCCGTGCCCTCGGTGCAACTCGACCCGCGCTTTCCCGTGATTCCCGTGCGCGCTCTCGTCAATGACGGCGTGAAGCGCTTCATGGAGTTCCAGCGCGCGATGATCGACAAGGTCGACCGCGGCGAGATCGAGCCGAAGGCGGCCCAGCTCGAGATCGAGCATTTCTGGGCAGGCGCTCTGCGCCGGGCCGTCATCGACGGCGACGTCGAGAACGGCTCGCTGATGGCCGGGCAGAGCGTCGGCATGGTGACGCGGGAACAGCCCGTGGCCGACATCCTGAACGAACTGGTGGACCAGGCGATCGACGCCCTGATCGCGCGAGAGGGGGCGCTGATCGGCGCCGGCGAGGCCAGACGGGCCCAGGCGGTGGGCTGATGCCTCAGGCAGGCGGGCCCACCGGAACCCGTCTGCTGCTGCGCCGCTTGCGCGACGTGATGGCCGGCGGCGGAAGCGCCCAGGACCGGCTCAACAAGATCGTGACCATCGTCGCCGCCGACATGGTGGCCGAGGTGTGCTCGGCCTATGTGATGCGGCCGGGGGAAGTGCTCGAGCTCTTCGCCTCCAAGGGCCTGAAGCCCGAGGCCGTGCACAAGACCCGCCTCAGGGTCGGCGAGGGCATCGTCGGCGACATCGCCGCCCATGCGCGGCCTTTCGCGCTCGCCGAGGCGCAGTCGCACCCGAACTTCGCCTACCGCCCGGAAACGGGCGAGGAGATCTATCACTCGCTGATGGGCGTCCCGGTCCTGCGCAGCGGCCGCGTGCTCGGCGTGCTCGTCGTGCAGAATCGGACGCCGCGCCACTACACCGACGAGGAGGTCGAGGCCCTCGAGACCATCGCGACCATATTGGCGGAGCTCGTCGCCAGCGGCGAGCTGGTGGCGCCGGACGAGCTGCAGCCGACCGAAGGCATCGGGCTCCTGCCCGTGCGGCTGGAGGGCGTCCCGCTCAACGGCGGGCTCGCCCTCGGCCTCGCCGTCCTGCATGAGCCGCGCATTCTGCTGCGCCAGATGGTGGCCGAGGATCCGCGCCAGGAGCTGGAGCGGTTTCGCGGCGCGGTCGAATCGATGCAGAGCGCGCTCGACGACATGTTGGCGTCTTCCGACTTCGCCGATGGCGGCGAGCACCGCGACATTCTCGAGACATATCGCATGTTCGCCGAAGATCGCGGCTGGCTCGGCCGCATCGGCGAGATCATCAACACCGGCCTCACCGCCGAGGCCGCCGTCCAGAAGGTCAAGGACGATACCCGCGCGCGCATGGACCAGATCGTCGATCCCTATCTGCGCGAACGGCTGCTCGATCTCGAGGATCTCGCCAACCGGCTGATCCGGCATCTGATGGGCGATGCCGGACCGACCGTCGCCGAGAAGCTGCCCGAGGATGTCATCCTCGTGGCGCGCGACATGGGGCCGGCCGAGCTGCTCGACTATGATCGCCGCCGGCTGCGGGGCCTCGTGCTGGAAGAGGGCTCGACGACCTCGCACGTCGCCATCGTCGCGCGGGCGCTGGACATTCCCGTTCTCGGCCAGATGGCCGGCCTGTTCCGTCGCGTCGAGCGGAATGATCCGCTGATCCTCGACGGCGACAACGGGCAGCTCTTCGTGCGGCCGGGCGAAGACATCCGCCAAGCCTTCGCCGAGAGCCTGCGCGCGCGCACCCAGCGTCGCGCCCTGTTTGCGGCGACGCGCGACCTGCCGGCGGTGACGCGCGACGGCGTTCCGATCTCGCTCAACATCAACGCCGGACTCCTGATCGACATGCAGCACCTGCAGGAATCAGGCGCCGACGGAGTCGGCCTCTACCGGACCGAGATACCCTTCATGGTGCGCGACGTATTCCCCGGCGTCGCCGAGCAGGCCGAGCTGTATCGCAAGGTGCTCGACCAGGCCGGCGACCACCCGGTGATCTTTCGCACCCTCGACGTCGGCGGCGACAAGGTGCTGCCCTACTGGCGCGGCGGGGCCGAGGAGAACCCCGCGATGGGCTGGCGCGCAATCCGCATCGGCCTGGACCGTCCGATGATGCTGCGCCACCAGCTTCGCGCGCTGATCCTGGCCGCAGCCGGCCGACCCCTTCACGTCATGTTTCCGATGATCAGCGACGTCAGCGAACTGGACGCCGCCCGCCGCATCCTCGCGATCGAACTTGCTCGGACCCAGGCCGCGAAACAACCGATGCCGGCGGTGGTGCGGCTGGGCGCCATGTTCGAGGTTCCGGCGCTGGCTTGGCAACTCCCGGAGCTCCTGAGCCGCGTCGATTTCCTGTCGGTCGGCAGCAACGACCTGCGCCAGTTCCTGTTCGCCAGCGACCGCGGCAACCCGCGCATCGCCGAGCGGTACGATACGCTGTCGCCGGCGATGCTTGGCGTTCTTAACCAGCTTGTCCGCGAATCGGCGGCGGCCGGCATCCAGCTGAGCCTGTGCGGCGAGATGGCCGGGCGGACGCTGGACGCGATGGCCCTCATCGGCCTCGGTTTCCGCAGCCTGTCCATGGTGCCGCCGGCCGTCGGCCCGGTCAAAATGATGGTCCGCAGCCTTGACCTGGGCCGGCTGCAGACTTATTTCAGCGAGGTTCAGGGCACCACGGTGGGCAGCCTGCGGGGGCGTTTGCGGGCTTTTGCCCGCGACCACAATGTCGCATTATAGCTGCCACGTCGCCGCGGTCGTTGCCGGAGAGACGGGGTATTTGCTAGAAGTCTGCCGCACCATGGCCGCATGCGAACCCCGGCGGCGGCGTGGACCCGGCCCGGACACCCCCGGCGGCACCTGGGCCCGGCGCAATGGCGGTCCTGACACGATCCGTTAGAGCCCGGACATCCGGTATATGGCGTCGCGACGAAAGCGCAACTTGCAGTTCTTGCCGGCCGAATCTCGCTCAGCGGCCGCGTTGGACATCAATGCGCTGCCGATCGACATCGGCGTCGGCGAGCTGATGCGGCTGACGCGGGAGCGTCTGGGCCAGGAGCTGCAGACCGTCGCCAACCAGCTGCGCATTCGGCTGGGCTATCTCGAGGCCATCGAGGAGGGTCGCTTCCGCGACCTTCCGGGATCGACCTACGCCGTCGGCTTCGTCCGCAGCTACGCCGACTATCTCGGTCTCGACAGCGGCGACATCGTGCGGCGCTTCCGTGAGGAGGCCGCCCGCATCCACGGCACCACCAAACTCGTCTTTCCCGCCCTCACCTCCGAGGGCAAGGTACCGCGCGCCGCTGTTC
>JBKOWC010000302.1:0-5004 GCA_046724215.1 Pseudomonadota bacterium
CCGCCGGTCGTGCTGGCCATGCCATTCCTCGTCCTCTACAAGGAACTCGCCCTGCTCGACACGCGCGTGGGCCTGATCCTCGTCTACACGTTGATGGTGCTGCCGATCGTGATCTGGATCATGCACGACCAGTTCGGCGCCATCCCGAAGGAGCTCGAGGAAGCGGCCCGCGTCGACGGCCTGACGGACTGGGGTGTCTTCCTGCGGATCGTCGTGCCGCTGTCCGTGCCGGGCATGGCGGCCGCTTTCATCCTCTCGGTCGTGCTGTGCTGGAACGAGTACTTCTTCGCCGCCCTGCTGACGAGCACGGACGCCAAGACCCTGCCGGTCATGGTGGCGAGTCAGACGGGCTCGCAGGGCATCAACTGGTGGTCGATGGCGGCGCTCTCGACGGCGGCGATCACGCCGCTGGCGCTCATCGGCGTCTTCCTCGAACGCTACATCGTCAAGGGCCTCACCGCCGGCGCCGTGAAGTAATGTCGCTCAGAAGATCGCCTGGCCCGCCATGAGGCCGAGCACCAGGAAGATCAGGAAGATCACGAGAAAGATTCCGAACAGGATCTTCGCGATCTGCGCCGAAGCCGCCGATACGCCGGAGAATCCGAGCACGCCGGCAACGATCGAGACGATGAAGAAGATCAACGCCCATTTCAGCATGACGGCCTCCGGACCTGCGCCACGGAAGGAACGCACCGGGCCGGAATAGGTTCCCTGGCCGCTTCAGCTTCTCAACGTCAGGCCATCAGGGCCTCGACCTCGGCGAGCGTCGGCATCGATGGCGCCGTGCCCTTGCGCGTCACGGAGATGCCGGCGACGGCGCAGCCGAAGCGCGTCGCCGCAAGCGGCTCCATCCCGCGCGCGAGCGCCGCCGCGAAGCCGCCGACGAAGGCGTCGCCGGCGCCGGTCGTCTCCACGACCGGCCCGGCATTGACGGCCGGCACCAGGACCGAACGGTCGCGGGCATGGAACAGCGCGCCCTTCTCGCCGAGCGTGATGAGCGCCGTTCGCGCGCCCTTCGCGAGCAACGCATCGCCGGCGCGGCGGGCGTCATCCATCGAAGTGAGCGCCAGGCCGGTGAGCGCCGCCGCCTCCGTCTCGTTCGGCACGACATAGTCGCAGACCGGATAGATCGCATCCTCGACCGGCGCGGCCGGCGCCGGATTGAAGACGGTGGCGACACCCGCCGCCTTGGCCGTGCCGAGCGCATGGCACGCCGTCGCCCCCGGCTGCTCGAGCTGGGTGACGAACACGCGCGCGCCACGGATCGCGTCCGCCGCGGCGTCGACATCCGCCGGAGTCAGCGCGCCGCCGGCGCCGGGATAGACGATGATGGCGTTCTCGCCCGTCTTATCGTTGAGGTAGATGAAAGGCGGCGCCCGTCGCGTCCGCATCCGACGGCAGCGCCCGCGCCACGACGCCCTCGCGCCGCCAGGTGGCGAGTGCGATGTCGCCGAAGGCATCGCGTCCGATCTTCGTGACGAATGTCACCTTCGCCCCGACGCGCGCCGCCGCCACCGACTGGTTCGAGCCCTTGCCGCCCGGCCCCATGAGGAAGCCCGAGCCGAAGATGGTCTCGCCGATCGCCGGCAGCCGGTCCGCCCGGAACGCGAGGTCGGCCACGAAGACGCCGAGGATGGCGACCCCTTCCTTTGCGGCCATGGCGACTACGCCGCGTCCGGCGGGATCACGCCCTTGGCGAAGATGAAGCAGCCATAGAAGCGCCGCTCGCCGCTGGCGATCACGCAATAGGCCTTCTTGGCATGCTCGTAGAAGGCCATGCGTTCGATCGACACCATCGGCCAGGACTTGCCTTCGGCGCGGTCGATCTCCTTTTGCACCTCCTGCTGCACCAGCGGAATCTCGGCCGGCTTGCCGACGACTTCCATGCGCGCCGCCGCGTCGTCGATGAAGCTGTCGAGCGGCATCACCGAGAGGATGGCGCGCGTCACGCGCGGCGCATCGGCGGCATCGATGCGCAGCAGCCGCCCGAGCACGGTCTGCCGCGCCACCGAATCGGCCGGAAAGTTGGTGTCGCACAGCACCACTCTGTCCCCGTGCCCCATGGCGCGCAGCGCCCCCAGCACATCGGCATTCAGCAACGGATCGATCTTCTTGAGCAAGGATTCCTCCCCCGACAATTCCGTTTGGCGAATGCCCATCTTGCAACGCGATGCGAAGCATCTCAACCGAGTCCCTCTCCCCTTGCGGCAGAGCGATAGGGTGAGGGGCTGGCGCCGGCAGGCGCCGATGAGTCCGGTCAAACGATGCCTACCGTCGAGGCGACCGGCAGGTCGCCCGTCTCGCGGACGAACTGAATGGCGGTGCGACGGAAAGACGGGCGACCTGCCGGTCGCCCCTACACAATTCTCGCAGGCAGCGCGCCGCTATTCCCCGTACGGAATCCAGATGTTCTTCACCTGCACGGCGTGGCGGAGCAGGGTCGGACCTTCGGCGGCGGCGGGATCGTACCAGTCCGTGGCGAGGCCATGGTCGACCAGCGTGCGCTTGAGGTTGCCGACCGAGAGCCGCTCGGCCATCGCCGACGCCTCCTTGGAGCCGAACACCCAGAGCGCGTCCACGTCGTCGTGCTCCGCCAGCGTCTTGGTGAGCCCGTCGCGCGCGCCCGTCACGATGTTGATGACACCCGCGGGCACATCGGACGTCTCCATCACCTGATAGAAGTCGGTGGCGGCGAGCGGATGTCGCTCGCTCGGCACCGCCACCACCCGGTTGCCCATGGCGACCAGCGGCGCCACCAGGCTGACGAAGGCCAAGAGCGGCGCCTCGTCCGGGCAGACCACGCCGGCGACGCCGATCGGCTCGTGCATGGCCAGCGCCACGCCGCGCAGCGGCGGCGCGTGCACCGCGCCCTCGAACTTGTCCGCCCAGGCGCCGTAGGAGAAGAGGCGCGCGATCGCCGCCTCCACCTCGCCCGCCGCCTTCGCCCGCGATGCCCCGGTCATTGCCCCGATGCGCCCCGCGAACTCGCCCGCGCGCGCCGACAGGTTCTCGGCGAGGTAGTACAGAATCTGCGCCCGATTGTGCGCCGTCGCCCGCGACCAGCCTTCCGCCGCGCGCGCCGCCGCCACGGCATTGCGGATGTCCTTGCGGTTGCCCTCGCCGACCTCGCCGACCAGCGCGCCCTTGGGCGACAGCACCGGCCGCGAATAGTTCCCGTCCGGTCGCGCCTGCTTGCCACCGATGAACAGCTTGGCCGTGCGGTCGATGCCCCCTGGCGCAAACGACTTCGGCTCGAAGCCCGCGCTCGCGACGCGCAGCGCCGGCGCCGGCTCGACCGCCCGCGGCTTCCGCCCAGCCCAGGCCTTCGGCTTCAAATATTCATAGACGCCCTCGCGGCCACCCTCGCGCCCGAAGCCGGATTCGCGATAGCCGCCGAAGCCGACAGCGGCATCGAACAGGTTGGTGGCGTTCACCCAGACCACGCCCACCTGCAGCTTCGGCGCCACGTCGAGCGCCAGCCCGATGGTCTCGCTCCACACGCTCGCGGAGAGGCCGTAGCGCGAGTTGTTGGCCAGCATCACGGCCTCATCGGGCGTGCGGAACGTCATGCTCACGAGCACCGGCCCGAAAATCTCCTCGCGCGCCACCGTGGCGCTCGACTGCACGCCGGCCAAGAGCGTCGGTGGATAGAAGCAGCCGCCCGCCGGCAGCGATTTCCACTCGGCGCTCTCCGGCTGGAACAGAGTCGCGCCCTCGGCCACGCCGGTCGCCACCAGCGCCTTGATGCGCTCGAGCTGCACCGGTGCGACGATGGCCCCCATATCGATCGCCTTGTCCAGGGGATGCCCGACGCGCAACGTCCCCATGCGCCGCTTCAGCCGCATCAGGAACGTCTCGGCGATACCCTCCTGCAGCAGCAGCCGCGAACCCGCGCAGCAGACCTGTCCCTGGTTGAACCAGATGGCGTCGACCACGCCCTCGATGGCGCCGTCGATGTCGGCGTCGTCGAACACGATGAAGGGCGACTTGCCGCCGAGCTCGAGCGTGAGCGCCTTGCCCGATCCCGCCGTCTTCGCACGGATCAGCCGCCCGACCTCGGTCGAGCCGGTGAAGGCGATCTTGTCGACGCCGGCGTGTTCCACCAGCAGCGCCCCCGTGCCGCCGTCGCCCGTCACCACGCTGAGCACGCCGGCCGGCAAGCCCGCCTGCGCCGCCAGCTCCGCGAACAGCAGCGCGCTCAGCGACGTGAATTCCGCCGGCTTCAGCACCACCGTGTTGCCGAGCGCCAGCGCCGGCGCCACCTTCCAGGCCAGCATCAGCAGCGGGAAGTTCCAGGGAATGATCTGGCCGACCACGCCGACCGGCAGCTGATCCGCCAGCTCGCGCTCCTGCAGCTGCGCCCAGCCGGCGTGGTGATAGAAGTGGCGCGTCGCCAGCGGCACGTCGATGTCGCGCGTCTCGCGGATCGGCTTGCCGTTGTCGAGTGCCTCCAGCACGGCGAACAGCCGCCCGTGGCGCTGGAGCATGCGTGCCAGCGCATAGAGATGCCGCGCCCTTGCTTGTCCGCCGAGCTTCCACCACGACGCCTGCGCTTTGCGCGCCGTCGCGACTGCCGCATCGACATCGGCCGCGTCGCCCTGTGCCACCTTCGCCAGCGGCGCCCCCGTCGCCGGCTCCATCGAGTCGAAGTAAGCCCCACCCGCCGGCTGCACGAACGAACCGCCGATGAAATGCCCGAAGCGCGCCTCATGCCGCTTCAGCCAGTCCTGCGCCTCCGTGTCCGCCTCCGGCGCCGGCCCGTAGTCCATCGTCTCGAAATACCGCGTCACACTCATCGATTCATTCCACCATTGTAGGGGCGACCAGCAGGTCGCCCGCCGACGTTCGTGCAAGACGCCAACGGCAGAGTAGTCGCACCGCGGGCGACCTGCCGGTCGCCCCTACAAGATAACGACACCACCCTGCCTTCACCCCACCGCGTGGCGGTTAAAGGCCGAGTAGCGGCCGGTCACGTGATGTTCGAGCTGCCGCTCGATGTCGGCC
>JBKOWC010000309.1:0-10995 GCA_046724215.1 Pseudomonadota bacterium
CTCCTGTCGCTTGCCGCCTGCGCCGGGCACGAGGAAGCGCGCATCGGCAGCATCGCGGAGATCCATCCGACGCCGGCACATTATTCGCTCTGCCACGGCAACGGCTGCCGCCTGCACACCGACATCTCGCTGTCGACGGCGGAATGGCAGGAGGTGCGCGCCATTTTCACGCCGCCGGCCACGGACGCTGTGGCCGAGCGCAAGCAGATATCCCAGGCCGTCGGCCGGCTGGAGATCCTCGCCGGCCGGCAGGCCGGCACGCTCGACGATGCCCCGGGCATGGGCGTGCACTGGGAAGAAGACGGGCAGCTCGACTGCGTCGACGAAACCGTGAATACGACACAGGACCTGCGGATGTTCGCCGCCGACGGCCTGCTCCGCTTCCACCACGCCGGCGCCCCGGGGCACCGGTTCGTGCTCTCCGCCTGGGGCCCCAGCAACACCGCTACCGTCATCGAGAACGCCACCGGCAAAGTCTACGCGGTCGATTCCTATTTCCTCGCCAATGGAGAGCCGGCCTCGGTCGTCCCGCTCGACCTGTGGGTCGCCGGCTGGGTCCCCGAAGACGGCCCGCCGCCGGCGTCGTAGCTTCGTTCTCGCGGCTAGCGGGCGTAATCCGGTTCGTCGCGATCGAGCAGCCGCTTCAAGGCGTCGAAGTGCTGGGCGGCAGAACGCTGCATGTCGCAGTTGCCGAACGTCGCCTTGGCGATCTCGTCGGGTACCGCCTTGAGCCTGCGCCCGGTCGACATGGCCAGCACCTGCACCTGGCAGGCGCGTTCGAGGAAGTAGAGATCGTCGAACGCCTCGGCGATGCTGCGGCCCACGACGATGACGCCGTGATTGCCGCAGAACAGCACCCGCTTCTCGCCGAGGGCGCGGGCGATCCGGTCGCCCTCGTCATTGTCGAACACGAGCCCGTTGAAGCTGTCGTCATAGGCCACGTCGTCATAGAACCGCAGCGCGTTCTGGTGCGCCGGTTCGAGCCGGCCGTCCTCGACCATGCTCAGCGCCGTCGCATAAGGCATGTGCGTGTGCATCACGCAGGCGGCCCGCGGGCTCGCCCTGTGGACGCGCGAATGAATGTGGAAGGCCGACCGCTCGACTTCGCCTTCTCCCTCGATCGTGCGGCCCTCGAAGTCGACGACGATCAAGTTGCTCGCTGTCATCTCCGACCAGTGCAGGCCATACGGATGCAGCAGGAAGCGTTCCGTCTCGCCCGGCAGCATCACCGTGAAGTGATTGTCGATGCCCTCGTGCAGACCGAAACGGACGGCAAGGCGCAGCGCCGCCGCGAGGTCGGCGCGGACCTGCCATGTCGCTTCGGAAGCCGACGGCGACTTGCTGCTGCGCACCAGATTCATGGGCGATCTCCCCCACACGTTGCCGCCGGACTCCTTCGGACCATACAAGGATGCAAGGCGGTCTGACAATCGGGCTACGCCGACTGATGCGCCGCAGCGAAGAAGGCCTGCAGCTTGACCGGATCGAGGCGTCCGTCGCTGCGCAGGCTCGAGCAGAGATCGAGGCCGAACGGCTGCACGGTCTCGATGGCGCGGACCATATTGTCGACGCGCAAGCCGCCGGCGAGGAACACCGGCCGATCGACAGCCCCGACAAGGCGGCGGCTGAGGTCCCAGTCGTGCACCCTTCCGGTGCCGCCCAGTTCCTTCGCGGCCAAGTTCGGATTGCCCGAATCGAGCAGGAACGCATCGACCAGCGGCGCCAGCCGGCGCGCCTCATCGATCACGGCGGCGTCGCTCACGTGCAGGACCTGCACGATCTTCAGGCGCGGCAGCGCCGCCCGGATGCGGTCGTAGACGGACGGCTCGACAGCATCGACGATCTGCACCGTGTTGGTGCCGACGCGGCGGACGTGATCGACGATGCCGTCGGCCGTCGTCTCGCTGGTCAGCAGGAACGTCGCGACGGGTGGCGGCACCGCGGCCGCGATTTCCGCAATCAGAGCATCCTCGATCACGCCGGGTCCGCTCGGCATGCGGCCGACGAGGCCGACCGCCGACGCGCCCGCGGCGATGGCGAGCTGCGCCTCTTCGACCGACATGATGCAGCAGATCTTGATGCGCGGAGACGCCATCGTTCCAACCTCGGCCCCATCCTATGACGGCTGTCATCCTCAGGCCAGGACGCGCTACAATTCACCCGATGGACGAGGTCGTCTACCGCTATGACCGCATTGGTCCCGACCGTCTGGCGACGCTCAACGCGCGCTCCGACGGGCGCGGCCTTTCTCACCTCTCCGGGCATGGCGTCGCCCTGCTGGCGACCGGCACCCTTCTTTGTCAGGCGATCGGCAGCTGGTGGGTGGTCCCGGCCACGATGCTGCACGGCGCGGTCCTCGTCTTCCTGTTTGCGCCCCTCCACGAGACCATCCACCGCACGGCGTTCAGGTCGCGCGCGCTCAACGATACTGTCGCCTGGATAGGCGGCGCGCTGCTCCTGCTTCCGGCAACTTATTTCCGCTACTTTCACTTCGCCCATCATCGCTACACGCAGGATCCCGACAACGATCCCGAGCTTGCGGCGTCCAAGCCGGCATCGCTGGGCGCCTGGCTCGTTTACGTGTCGGGCTGGGTTTACTGGCGAGCGCAGATCGGCGGCACCCTCGGCCATGCGATCGGACGGACTCCCGAACGCTTCCTGACCCCGGGAAACCGGCCACGCGTCATTCGCGAAGCGCGGCTTCTGCTCGCCACCTACGCCGCCATCGCCGCTGCGGCGGTCGCCTTTGGTTCATGGGCGCCGCTCACCTACTGGGTGCTCCCGGCGATTGCCGGCCAGCCGCTCCTGCGCCTCTATCTCCTTGCCGAGCACACGGGCTGCCCGCTGGTCCCGGACATGCTCACGAACTCGCGGACGACCCTCACCAACGCCGTGGTCCGCTTCTTCGCCTGGAACATGCCGTATCACGCGGAGCACCACGCCTTGCCGTCGGTGCCGTTCCACGCGCTGCCGGCGCTGCATCGCGAGCTCGCTGCAGACTTGAAAATCGTCGCGCCGGGATATCTCGCGGTTCAGCGCGACATCCTGCGGAACTTCCGGGGCGCGGCCACCTAGCGAGACGCCCCGGTGCCGTCCGTGTGGATCCTCGTCCGGAACGCCGCCACAAGCGCCTCGAGATCGGGGCCCACCGCTCGGGCCCGCGTGATCGCCGGCACATCGGTGCGGATCACCTCCAGGAGATCCCGCAGTGCCGGCGGCGCCTCCCGCTCCGTTGCGTGAAATGCCTGCGAGGCCACGACCGCCAGCGACGCCAGCGAAGCCTCCAGGCAAAAGGCTGCCTGTTCCTGTCCGCGCCAGGCGATGAAGGTCGGCGGCGCCACGTCATTCTGGCCGAAGCCGCCCCCCTCGCTGCCCGGCAGGAAGGTGCGCTGCGCGGCGCGACGGGCCTCTTCCGCGTAGCCGACCTGGACCATGCCGAGGCAGCCGAGATAGCCCTCGCCCGTCACCAGCTGATCCGGCAGCAAGGAATATCGTCCGTCGAGCAGCTTCGATGTGTGTCGGTCGGCGATGGTGCAGAGATCGGCGCCGGCCGCGGCGAGCGCATCGAGCGCCGGATAGGCGCCGCCATTGTGGTAACCGCCGGTGCTGTAGACGCGACCGTTCGGGTGCGCCGGATCCGGTGGCAGGAAAACCGGATTGTCGGTGATCGCCTGCAGCGACCGTTCGGCGATCTCGCGCGCTTGAGCGAGCGCGCGCCGCATCTGACCGAGCACGCGCGGCAGGATCCGGTAGCTGACGGGCGCCTGGTAGGGCCGCCGCTGCGGCGCGCCGCCGGCGAGGAGCCGGCGCAGCGATTGCAAGGCAGCCGTCTCATGCGGGTCGCCCCAGAGCGCGTCGAGGTCCGGCGCGTACGCTTCGAGCGGGGCCTTGATTGCCTCGGCCGAGAGCGCGAAGACCTGCTCGATGAGCGGCAGCCGGCGCTCCCAGGCGATCGCCGCATCGGCGATCAGCGCCGCTGCACAAGGCGAACCGTTGACGAGGGCGAGGCTCTCCTTCTCGCCCAGTTCGAAACGGACAGCGAGGTCGATGAACAGGGGCGCCAGACCGAGTATCTCGCCGGCACCGCCCTGACCCATCGCCGATACCGGCGGCAAGGCTGCGCCATCGAGCATCGCCGCCACCGCCTGCGCCAGCGCCGGCGATACGGCGGCATGACCTTCGACGTAGTTGGCGAGGCGCGCGAAGACGATGCCGCGCGCGACGCGCTGCGGCAACGGCGGTCCGAACGCGGCCACCGATCCGAAGGGCGGCTTGCGCGCATGGGCGCGACGTTCGTCCGGGCCGAGGCGGATCCGCGCAAATTGACCGTAGCCCGAGGTCACGCCGTAGATCGTGAGATCCGGATCGCTGTCGATGAGATGCAGGAACGCGGACCGGCTCTCTGCCATGCGCTGAAGGGCAGCATCGGTGAAGGCCACCGGCCGCCCCAGCCATGCAACGCCATGGTAACTGTCGATCGTAAAGTCGGCCCGTGAGTGGAGAGTGATTGTCCTCGTCATCTGCCCTTGCGCCGCGTTTGAAAATTGAAAGCTGCGACACAGACATATCAGACTGTCTTGCGTTGCTACAGCAGATGAGGCGCGCGCGCCGCGGCGGGTAGCGGGCGCCAAGAAGTCGCGGCAAGTCCGATGCTCGACAGCCGCGGCGTCTTAAGCTCTAGTTTTTCTTATGGTTAATGCCGCGCTTGCAATTCTTTTGCGCCGCGCTCAAAGTATGTGGCGGTTGTCCTTCGCGGATACTCATCCGTGACTCCCGTAGGCGGCACCTGCGGGCGTTGGATTACTAGACGCTCGGGCCGGGACAAGCCATGCGAGACGTCGCTAGAGCAGAGTGAGGGTAATGAACGAACGACAGCAACCCGGCGGTTCGATGGGCGGGGGCGCCTCGGAACTGCGCGGCACGATCAAGTGGTTCAATCCCGAAAAAGGTTACGGCTTCGTATCACCGTCGGACGGATCGCAGGACGTTTTCCTGCACATCTCGGCGCTGAAGCAGGCGGGCCTGCAGGACGCACCGGAAGGCTCGACGATCCATTGCGAGGTCGGCCAAGGCCGCAAAGGCGTCCAGGTACTGCGCGTGATCCAATTGGATCAAAGCACGGCGGCGCCCCGCGCGCCCCAACAGCAAACGCAGCGACCGCGCCGCCCGTTCCCGCCGCGCGGCAACAGTCCCTACCAGGGACACGATTGACGCGACAGACACGGCGGACACCCGCCTGTCGCGGCGGAGCTGCTTTGCGGACAGGGGCCCCGGCGGTCGACAGTGACCGGGCGAACTCGCGAGCGCAATTGACCTGATGATGGGTTCAGCGTGAGTGTCGACCCGCGCCAGTTTCGTCGCGCATTGGGTTCCTTTGCGACCGGCATCACCGTCGTCACGACCGCCTCGATGGAGAGCGGCATGATCGGCATTACGGCAAACTCGTTCAACTCGGTCTCTCTCGATCCGCCGCTCGTGCTGTTCAGTCTTGATCGCCGCGCCTACAGCCTGCCGGCCTTCCATAGTGCCGGTCACTTCGCGATCAACGTGCTCGGCGACGACCAGCGTCATCTGTCGGTCATCTTCGCCACGCCGCTCATCGACAAATGGGAAAACGTTCACTACGAACTTTGGAATACCGGCTGTCCGATCCTCGCGGACACGCTCGCGAACTTCGAATGCAAGACGCAACACATCTATGACGGCGGCGACCATCTGATCTTCGTCGGCCGTGTCGACAAGATGCGGTTCGCCGTGAACGGCGACCCCCTGCTCTATTTTCGTGGCGGTTATCACCGCATCGGTCCGGCGCACTGACCGGCCGCATTCCTAGTCGGCCGCCGACAAGCGATAGCCGACGCCCGGTTCGGTCAGGATATGCCGCGGCCGTTCGGGCTCCAGCTCCAGCTTCTGGCGCAGCTGGCGGATGAAGACGCGCAGCGACTGCACGTCGCCCGTCAGCTCCGCATTCCAGACTTCCCGCAGCAAATGGCGATGGGTGAGAACCTTGCCCGCGTGTATCACGAACTGCTGAAGAATCTCGTACTCCTTCGGCGACAGCTTGACCTCGCGGCCGTCGACCATGACCCGCCGGTGCACGAGATCGACCGAGAGATCGCCTGACTTGTAGACCGGTCGGCTGCCCTGCTCCTGCAGGCGGTGCCGCAGGGCCGTCCGGACCCGCGCCATCAGCTCGTCGATGCCGAACGGCTTGGTCACGTAATCGTCGGCGCCGAGATCGAGCGCTCCGACCTTGCCCTTTTCATCGCCGCGGCTCGACAGCACCACGATCGGGACCTGGGACTGCCCACGAATCTTCCGGATCAGGTCCATGCCGTCGATATCGGGGAGTCCCAGATCGAGGATGACGAGGTCCGGCCTGTCGCGCCGCAACGCATCCATCGCCTCGGCGGCCGTCGACGCCTCGACCACACGGAAGTCCTGCACCGTCAGCGTGTTGCGCAAGAGGCGGCGGATGGGCGGCTCGTCGTCGACGACGAGGATGGAGGGCATGCTACCGGGCATCGGCGCGCGACCCTTCGGATTGCTGCCGTTCCAACTCCTCGACGGGCAGGCGGATCGTGAAGACGGCGCCGCTGCGGCCGATCCGATTGGCGGCGTGGATCGTGCCGCCTTGCGCCTCGACGAAACCTCGGCAGATCGCGAGTCCGAGCCCGGTCCCCGCGCGCTGCCGATCGCCGCTCCGCACCCGATAGAACTTGTCGAAGATGCGCTCGAGGTCCTCGTTCGGAATGCCGGGTCCCTCGTCGCGGACTTCGATGACGACATTGCCCTCCGCGCTCTGCGCGTCGATCTCGACCGTCGTCCCCTTCGGGGCATACTTGGAAGCGTTGTCGAGCAGGTTGACGAGGACCTGCTCGGTCAGGACGAAGTCGAGCGGAAACATCGGCAGATCGGGCGCCAGCGACACCGCCACGCGATGGTCGGCGAGGATCTTGCTGCAGCGCTGCAGGGCCGAACCCACGACGTCGCTGAGATCGGTCATCTCGCGCCGCAGCTCGATGGCGCCGGAATCAATGCGCGTCATGTCCAGGAGGTTGGCGACGAAGCGATTGAGACGTTCCGCCTCCTCCTGGGCGGTTGCCAGCATGTCGTCGCGGGTATGGTCGTCATAGAGCTTGCCGAAGCTCCGCAGGCTGGTGATCGTGCCGATGATCGAGGCCAGTGGCGTGCGCAGATCGTGGGAGATCGACGTCAGCAACGAAGAGCGCAGGCGCTCGGTCTCGGCCAGGACGCGCGCCTCGTCGATGTCCTCGGCCAGTTGCGTCCGTTCGATGGCGACGGCGGCCTGATCCGAGAGCGCGTCCAACAGGCGTCGCTCGTCGGGCGTGAAGAGTGGCCCGGGCGCCTTCCGGTTGATGCCGAGGACACCGACCGGGCCGCGACCCGTTCTGAGCGGCAGGAACAGGCGTTTGGCGCCGGGCAAGGTATCGGCGCCGCGGCCGGCGGATTGGTTGTGGTCCCAGCACCAGCGAGCGGCAGCGAGATCCGCCGCGTCGAGCTCGTCCTCCGGCGGAAATCCGGCGCGCACCGCAATACTGTCGCCCTCGGGGATGAGGATCACGACTTCGACCTTCAGCATCACGGCGATCTGGTGTGCCGTCGCCCACAGCAGATCGTCGAGCGTGGCGATACCGGCGAGCTTCTGGCTGAAGCTGTAGAGCTCGCTCGTGGTCCGCGCCTGCCGCTGGGCCATCATCGCCTGGGTTCGCGTCCGCGCCGTCAGGCTGCTGGTCAGCACGGCGACGATCATGAAGAAGAAGAACGCCACGACGTTCGCCGGATCGGCGATGGTGAAGGTATAGAGCGGCGGCAGGAAGAAGAAGTTATAGCAAAGCACGCTCAGCACCGCGCTGACGATCGAAGGACCGGCACCGAACTGCACGGCGCTCGCCAGCACGGCGGCGAGGAACACGAGCGAAATGTTGGGCAGCGTCACGAATTGTGCGATGATTTCCGCCACGCCGAGGGCCGCAGCAACCAACCCCGTGCTCAGCAGATAGGGAACCGGATCGAACTGCGCCGCGACCGGCCGTGTCGCGAGGGCGGAGGACAGCACGGCCTCGCCCGTTCCGGAGATGACGTGAACGCCGATGTCGCCGGATCGGCGCAGGAGGTCGTGCACGACGGAGCCGTGCAGCATCTCGAACCAGCGCGAGCGGGTCGACTTGCCGACGATGATCTGAGTGGCGTTGTTGTCGCGGGCGTAGGCCAGCAAGTCGTCGGCGACGCGCTGCCCCGGGATGCTCAGGGTCTGGGCGCCGAGCCGTTCGGCGAGGCGCAGCGCCTCGGCGACCCGGTCCCGCTCGGCCTCGCTCAGCCGCTGGTGCCGGGATGTCTCGATGTACACCGCCGTCCACGGGCTGTGCAGGCGGTCGGCGACACGCTTGGTATAGCGCACGAGCTGCGCGTCGCCCGGCTGCTCGCTGACGCAGACCAGCAGGCGCTCGCCGGCCGCCCACGGCCCGGCGATGGCGTGCTCCTGCATATAGGTAAGCATCTGGGCGTCGACGCGCTGGGCGGCGCGGCGCAATGCCAGCTCGCGCAAGGCCGTGAGGTTGCCCGGCGAGAAGTAGTGCTTGAGCGCGCGCTCCGCCTGATCGGCGATGTAGACCTTGCCCTCGCGCAGGCGCTGCATCAGATCGTCCGGCGTCAGGTCGATCACCTCGACCTCGGCGGCGTCGACGATGCGGTCGGGCACGGTCTCGCGCACGCGCACGCGCGTGATTTGCGCCACGACGTCGTTCAGGCTCTCGAGATGCTGGATGTTGACGGTCGTGTAGACGTCGATGTCGGCGGCGAGCAGTTCCTCGACGTCGAGGTAGCGCTTCGGGTGACGGCTGCCGGGGGCGTTCGTATGCGCCAGCTCATCGACCAGCACCAGGGCCGGCCGGCGCGCCAGGATGGCATCGATGTCCATCTCGTTGAGCGTATGGCCCTGGTAGGTGACGCGGCGGCGCGGGACGACCTCCAGCCCTTCGAGAAGCGCTTCCGTCTCCTTGCGGCCGTGCGTCTCGACGACGCCGATCACGACGTCGACCCCCTCCGCCTTGCGGCGGCGGGCCGTCTGCAGCATCTCGTAGGTCTTGCCGACGCCCGGCGCGGCACCGAGGAAGATCTTCAGCTTGCCGCGCTGTTCGCGGGCCGCCGCGGCCAGGAGCGCCTCCGGCGAGGGCCGCTGGTCGCGTGCGGCAAAGTCGGTTTCCGCCATGGCGGAAGTCTATACGACTTCCGCGGGCGCGGCCATCAGCTGCCCGCCGCCAGCTTGTCGAGCGCCAGGTTCAGTTCCAGCACGTTGACATGCGACTCGCCGATCAGGCCGAGGAGCCGGCCTTCGGTGTGCGCGTCGACCAGCTGACGAAGCTTTTCCTCCGGCAGGTTGCGCGCCTTGGCGACGCGCGGAATCTGGAACGCCGCCGCTGCCGGGGTGATGTCCGGATCGAGGCCGCTGGCCGATGTGGTCACAAGGTCGACCGGAACCGGCTGGCCGCTGTTCTGCGCCTTCAGGGCAGCGACATCGCCCGTCACCCGGTCGATCAGCGCCTTCGATGTCGGGCCGAGGTTCGAGCCGTAGGAGTTCGAGGCGTCGTATGGCGTCGGGACCGGCTTGCCGTTGGCGTCCGTGCCCATGATCGCCGACGGTCGGCCGTGGAAGTACTTGTCGCTGGTGAAGTTCTGCCCGATCAGCTCGGAGCCGATGACCGTGCCGTTTGGCGTCAGCAGGCTGCCGTTCGCCTGGTGCGGGAAGATCGCCTGCGCGATTCCCGTCATGGCCAGTGGATAGGCGATGCCCGTCAGCAACGTGAAGGCCACGAGCATGACGATGGCGGGGCGTATCTCTCTCAGCATGGGAGTCTTCCTTTAGATCAGGCCGATGGCATTGATGGCGACGTCGATGGCCTTGATGCCGACGAACGGCACGATCACGCCGCCGACGCCGTAGAGCAGCAGGTTGCGGAACAGAAGCCGGGCCGCGCTCTGCGGCCGGTAGTGCACGCCGCGCAGCGCCAGCGGGATCAGCGCGATGATGATCCAGGCGTTGAAGATGATCGCCGACAGGATGGCACTCTGCGGCGTGTGCAAATGCATCACGTTGAGCAAGTTCAGGCTCGGATAGAAGGTGGCGAACATTGCAGGGATAATGGCGAAATACTTCGCCACGTCGTTGGCGATCGAGAAGGTCGTGAGCGCGCCGCGCGTGATCAGCAGCTGCTTGCCGATCAGGACCACCTCGATCAGCTTGGTCGGATCGCTGTCGAGGTCGACCATGTTGCCGGCCTCGCGCGCCGCCTGGGTACCGGTCTGCATGGCGACGCCGACGTCGGCCTGGGCGAGCGCCGGCGCGTCGTTGGTACCGTCGCCGCACATGGCGACCAGCTTGCCGTTGCCCTGCTCCTTGCGGATGAGCGCCAGCTTGTCCTCCGGTGTGGCCTGGGCCAGGAAATCGTCGACGCCGCTCTCGGCCGCAATGGCGGCGGCCGTCAGCGGATTGTCGCCGGTGATCATCACGGTGCGGATGCCCATCCGGCGAAGTTCGGTGAAGCGCTCCTTGATCCCGCCCTTGACGATGTCCTTCAGGTGGATGACGCCGAGGACGCGATCGTTCTTGGCCACGGCGAGCGGCGTGCCGCCGGCGCGGCTGATGCGCTCGGTGATCTCGGTGAGTTGCGCTGGCGCCGGCAGGTTCGGGCTGTTCAGCTTCTGGCGGACATAGCCGACGATGGCCTCCACCGCCCCCTTGCGGATCGAGGCACCACCGGCGTCGACGCCGCTCATGCGGGTCTGTGCCGTGAACGGGACGAAGGTGGCATGGAGCTGCGCCACGTCATGGGCACGCAGGCCGTACTTCTCCTTGGCCAGCACGACAATGGAGCGGCCCTCGGGCGTCTCGTCGCTGAGGGAGGAGAGATGCGCCGCCTCCGCCAGTTCCTGCGGGCTGACGCCCGGCAGCGGGATGAACTCGGCCGCCTGCCG
>JBKOWC010000028.1:0-7397 GCA_046724215.1 Pseudomonadota bacterium
CTCGGACAAGGCGCCGGCGACACAATCTCCATAGACCGCGCCTGCCATCCCGCGGGTTCGCTCAATCCGGCTTCAATGAGGTCGCGCTCTCGCTTACCCTGGCCTCCCGTGCCGCGCGACCTCACAGAAGCCTCCAGATTCAAAATCGCGGGCACGTCGATTCGGAAATTGTTCGCTGAGAGATTCCTTCTGAGTTTTTCAGCAGCCTGCTAGAGCTTTATGACCATTTGCATGTGAATGCAGCGCAGGTGAGGAAGGAATGGCCGCCAACACATCACGCCAAACATCTCCTAAGAAGCGCTTGCCTAAAGATCGCGGCATGGTGCGAGTAGAAGAGAACCGTGGAAAGGCGCGGGTCGACGCCACCCGACAAGGCGCTGCCGCGGGCGTACCTCGCGCGCGGCCGGTTTTTGCTCCAGATGGGCAAGTACGATCGCGCCCGTCCCGATCTCGAATATGTCGTCCAGAAGGACTTCAAGAGTCCCGACCCCTGGCTCTACATGGGGCTGGAGAACCTGGCGACGCATAACTGCCACGAGGGCCGGGGCGATCTCGAAAAGGCGGCCGAGCTGATGTCCACGCCGCTGGCGACGTTGGTCAAGGAGCATCAGGCGTTCATCGACAAGACGCCGTGCAAGGATGACGTGCTCAATTGACTCGAGCGGCTGACGCACCCTCACCCCGGCCCTCTCCCGCTTCGCGGTAGAGGGGGCAGAGTCTTTGCGCCCCTCCTGCCAGGCGAGGGGGAAGTGGAGATCAGGTCTTGGGGGCGGCGGGGTCCTGGTAGGTCCATTCGGTGCCGAAGGTGCCGTCGGTGCCCTGCACCAGGACCTGGGCTTCGAAGCCTTCGAGGCCGGACTGCTGCATCGCCTCCATGGCCGCCTTGATGGCGCGCTGCTGCGTCGTGTAGGGGCCGAAATGCTTGCCGTCGTGGCGGATCTTCCATTCGCCTTCGTGGCGGACGACGAAGTATTGCGCTTTTTCCATTGCTCTCTCCCGGCAGCGCCGCCCCATGGCATCGATGCGGTCGCATCGGTCGTGTGGATGCCGCATCGGCGGGCGCAACATCACCCCCGACGAGCGGTGCTGTTCCGGCTGGGCATAGGGGGTTGCCCGGCCAATACGCGCCTTCGGCCGGGGAAAGTCGAGTCAATTCGGCGAGGAGGCGCGATGACGGAGGCGCCGACGATCGAGACGGAGCGGCTGCGGCTGCGCGGGCATCGCGTGGCTGACTTCGCGGATGTGGCGGCGATGTGGGCCGCGCCCGAGGTGGTGCGGCATATCATGGGGCGGCCGCTGACCCGGCGACGAGGCGTGGGCGCGGCTGCTGCGCCATGCCGGGCATTGGGCGCTGCCGAGAAGTGCGGGTGTCGTGAGGTCGATCGCACGACCTGCAAGGGGCGGCGCGGCGATCGTGTTCGCGCGGGTAACGGCGAGACCCGTCGCTACGGAGCCTCACCCGCCTCGCGATAGCGGTGATTCATTGGATCGTTTTGCCGGCCTTGACGAAGGCGCGCATGGTGGCGATCTGCTCGGCGGTGAACGACTTGGTCTGCAGCTCGGCGGCGCGCGTGAAGGCGATGCGCGCGGCAATGTCGGGAATCCAGATCTCCTCGCCCGGGAAGATAAGATTGGGGTCGCCGCTGCGCAGCAGCTCCTTGTTGGCTTTGCCGTCCTTGCCCTTGAAGTTGTAGAGCGTCTTCCAGCCTTCGTGTACGGGCCAGAAGCCGACGCGCAGCGCGATCTTCGACAGCCAGTCGCCCTTCACGATCTTGTACTTCTTCGTGCGCTGAGAATCCGTCTCGGGCGGCTGGAAGTCCTTGTGCCGGGTGATGGCGAACATGAAGTTTCCGGGATCGCCGATGTGGCCATCCGCATCCGCGCCCTTGAAGTCGGCCGGCGCGTTCAACCCGAAGAGGTGGCCGATCTCGTGGACGGCCACCTGGCCGATCTGCTTGCCGAGCTCGTCCTTGCTGTTGCGGAAAAGAGTCTCGCAGGTGTCGCAGCGGGTGACGTCGACGCAGAAGTTCTTGCGCTGGATCGATTCGATGTGGACCATGCCGGAAACGCCATAGTCGCTCGGCAGGAACTGGCAGCCCTTGTGTGTCACCGGGCTCCAAGCCGTCTTGTTGTCGAACTCCAGCTCATAGGTGGGCGCATCGAACTTCGTGCCGGTGAGGTCGATCTCGAGATCGCCCGCGCTCGTGAGCGGCTCGAACGCCGGCGTGATGATGCCGACGACATCGTCACGGAACGGCACGATCGAGAGGTTCCGGATCGAGAGCTGCCGGGCTGCCATGCGACCTCCTGGCCTGGTAGCGGCGCGATGCGTCCACGACAGCAGCGGACGGCGGCGCTGTCAGTGACGCGCATCACGATGCGGCAACCGGCGCCGGCGCATGTCGTCGGTTTGTGACGGGCATCATGGCGGCGGAGGGGTCCTCGACTGAGTCCAGCGGCCGACGCACCCTCACCCCTACCCCCGGATCGCCGTCCGGGGCAGGCTCTCTCCCGCTTCGCGGTACAAGGGGATTCTTTGCGCGCCTGTCGGCGCGAGTCCCCTCCCCCGGATCAAGTCCGGGGCAGGCTCCCTCAATCCCCCTCCCACATGGGGAGGGGGATTCTTTCTTTAGAACCACATGTCCGCGACGCAGCGGCCGAGGTCGTCGAAGGTCACGCGGCCGAACGGCGACCTACCTAAGTGAGTTGCGCGAGGCATGGCTCAATCCGTCAGACCTGGTGCGGCGCGAATTTCGATGTCCGTGAACACATCGGTTTCACCAATGCCCGTGCTCCCGATGCTGTTGTCGCGGCCGTCGGTCCAGGCCGGATAGACAACCGTGTCGTTGGCAGCGAGACCGCTATAGTCGCCGATGAATGCGCCTGAGGTAAAGAAACCGAGATCGGGGTTCCAGGTGGCCGTGGCGACCTTCCGGTTCCTCCAGGTGACGCCGTCATCGTTCGAGCGCGCGCCAAAGGTTCCGATATCGTGATTGGCGGGATCCTGGCGCCGGTCGAGCCACACCGCCTCGAACCTGCCGCTTGGCGTCGCGGCGATCCACGGGAAGAACTGGTTGTTGCGCGCCGGGCCGCTCAGCCCAAGGCTGATCGTCTGCGAGTCCGACCATGTCAGCCCGCCGTCATGCGAGAGGCTCACATCGATATTCCCGTTTCCCCGGCCCTGAATGTAGTTCGTGTACGCATAGACGAGTGTGCCGGTCTTGGGGCTGTAGGCGAGCGATACCGTGTTCGGCGCGCGGAAGGCGGTGTTGGGGATGAGATCGTCAACGTCGGGATTGTCCTTCCACTGACCGATCTTGTTCACGGTCACGGACGTGTTCAGGAAGGTTGCCCCACCGTCGGTCGACTTTTGAAAGCGGAGCCCGTGATCGAGGCTCGAGTTGCACTCCTCCAACACATAGGCAATGTCCAGCGCGCCGCTTTTCTCGACGACCGGCATCGCGAACTGATTGGCCGAGGGGCCCACCCCGTCGTCGCCGAAGCTGTCAGGCACGACGGACGTATGCTGCCAGACGGTCAGCGACGGATTGAACGACGGCACATTATCCGTGTAGGAGAGCTGGATCGGGCAGGAATCGCTCGATCCATCCGGAAGAATGTGGAACCTGGTATAGGCCACATAGAGGCGGCCGTACCGAGGGCTCGTCGGATTGTTGTCGATGGCGATGAGCTCTTTGTCGTTGAAGAACGCCGGGTCCACCTCGCCGGTCGCGGGGTCGAAATTCGTCGCTGCGACGGCAACGAACCGCCCCGGCGTCCAGGTTGCGCCGTTGTCCAGCGACTTGAAGACGTGGACTTCGGAGGGATCGGCAGCCCGGAAGAAGCAGAGCTGAGCCAGATAGAAGGCACGGTCACGCGAGCTATAGGCGACGGCGGGATCGCCGCCGGTGCAGAAGTCGCGCGTCGGAGCGAACTGCGGCACGACTCGCGTGCTCTTCCAATTCCGGCCGCCGTCCTTCGTCCGCATGACGACCACGCCGCCGCTCACATAGTCGTTGGCGGCCGCCACGGCGATCATGGGATTGTTGGTGCTGGAGGCCACCGATTCCTCGTTCTGAGGCACCGGTGGAAAACTGTCGTCATTCATCTGGACGTTGCCGGTGGCCGGGCTTGGAGCGGCCAGGCTTTCAGGCGCCGCCGGCACGTTGAATTTGCCGCGGGCGGCCACAACCGCCGGATCGAGGCTAAACCTTACACCATTGGAGATGCCGCCGGGAAAGCGCTCGGCATGGAGCATCCAGCGTGGCTTGCCGTTGGCGGCAGCGCTGGTATCAGGCACGGCCAAGCATGCCGTCGCGGTCAGCGTGAGAAAGGCGACAGCCAGACGAAATTCACGCATGTGAACCCCCTGTTGTTTGGACGCCGATGCTCTAGGACCCACAGTTTTCTTACGCCCCGGTTCGTCACGGGGTCAAGGCGGAAATGGGATTCTGTGCCTCCGCCACTATTTTGACTGACGTCCGCGCTTGGATGCTTTGCGGACGGGCGAGCTGCCACGGCGGTCGCCGCTTATGAGGACACGCCCTATGGGTTCGAATGCATCGTCGGGCCAACCGGGAAGGAAAGAAACAGGGTCAGAGACAAATTCCCTGCGGAAGGACGCGTTCAACAGAATTTCCGAGGCACGCTTCTTCGTGTGTGCGGACCGTCCGTCGAGCTGACGTGGCGGACTCGACTGCGGAGGGACGAGTTTCCGTCGCCCTGCGGACTCCCTCTTTTTGTGGCGGCTAGAACCACATGTCGGCGACGCAGCGGCCGTCGCGGCCGAGGTCGTCGAAGGTCACGAGGCCGTCGAAGTGGTCGATGGCGATGGCGCCTACCGCTTGCGGTTCCGCGAGCCGCAGGTTGACGGCGATGCGGCGGCGGCCGTCCGCGCGGGCGGCGAGCGCGCGCCAATAGGCGACGCAGCCGCAGTCGGCGCAGAAATGAAAGCCGATGGTCCGGTCGCCCCAGGCGTACACCTTGGTGGGGCCGGAGACGCGGATGCGCTCGTCTTCGAAATCGTAGGCCCAGAGCACGCCGTAGCGGCGGCACACCGTGCAGTTGCAGGCGGTGGCCGCCTCGGGGGTTCCCTCGAAACGCCAGCGGACGGCGCCGCAATGACAGGAGCCTTCGATCATCTGTCTGACCTATCGCCAGCAGTGTTCGATCCGGGAGAATCGCTGTCCCATTTTTGAGTGTCTCATCGGTTCTCCCATCCCGCGAAAGCGGGGGCCCAGGGCCTCCGCTCCGTCACCTGCCCTGGACCCCCGCTTTCGCGGGGGAATCAAAAAGTGATTTGCATAAGGGGCTGGCGCACAAGAGTGCGGTGATCGACATCGCCGGGTAATGCTCTAGCCGCCGGCGGCGGGGCCGTCGAAGGCCTGGATCGGCGGCAGGTTGCCGGTGAAGCGCTCGACTTGGACGGTCGTGAGCTGGCCGGTGCAGCCCTGGGCGAGCGCGGAGGTGCCGACGTCGCGGGTCAGCACGTTCGGGTTGCCGTGCACGCAGAGGGACATCTCCTCCTCGGGGTCCATGGGGTCGTACCAGGCGCCCGTCGGGAGCTGGACGACGCCGCGGCGGATGCCGTCGGTGAGGCGGACGGCGGCGAGGCAGGCGCCGCGCGCGTTGAAGAGGCGGATGATGTCGCCGTCGGCGATGCCGCGCGCCGCCGCGTCGTCCGGGTGCATGCGCGCGACCTCGCGGCCGCGATGCTTGGCGCCGGCGCTGTGGCCGCCGAAATCCAGCTGGCTGTGCAGGCGCGTGCTCGGCTGATTGGCGACGAGCATGAGCGGCGCGTTTGCCGAGGGCACGTCGGACGGCGGCAGCCAGACGGGATGGCCGGGGCAATCCGCCTCGCCGAAGCCGGCGACGGTCGCGGAGAAGACCTCGATCTTGCCGCTCGGGGTCTTGAGGGGGGCGGCGGCCGGATCCTCCTTGAAGGCGCGCAGGTAGCCGCCGTCGTCCGGCGCCTGCGGCAGCGCGAGACCATCGCCCGCCCAGAATTCATCGAAGCTCGGCGCCGGCAAGCCCGCCTTCGCGAGGCCTTCGCGCGTCGGCTCGTAGAGATGTTCCAGCCACTGGCGGACGCTGCGCCCCTCGGTGAAGGCGTCGCGCGCGCCGAGGCGCTCCGCGAGATCGGCGAAGATCGCGTAGTCGTCGCGCGCCTCGCCGTAGGGCGCCGCGATGGCGTGCATGGGCACCAGCAGGGGATCGTGCGAGCTGCCGCCGATGTCCTCGCGCTCCAGCGTCATCGTGCAGGGCAGGATGACATCGGCGTGGCGCGCCGTCGCCGTCCAGCCGAGCTCGTGCACGACGAAGGTGTCGACGCGCGCGACGGCGCGCCGCAGGCGATTGAGATCCTGGTGGTGATGGAACGGGTTGCCGCCGGCCCAGTAGACGAGGCGGATGTCCGGATAGGTCCTCCTTTCGCCGTTGTAGCGGTAGGACGTGCCCGGGTTCAGCAGCATGTCGGCGATGCGCGCGACAGGAATGAAGTCCGCGATCCCGTTCTTGCCCTGCGGCAGGGTTGCCATGGGGACGGCGTTGGCGCGCCGGCCGTAATAGGCGATGGCGCCCATCGCATAGCCGTAGCCGCCGCCCGCCAGGCCGATCTGCCCGAGTGCCGCGGCGAGCACGGCGCCCATCCAGACGGGCTGCTCGCCATGCTCGGCGCGCTGCAGCGAGTGCGACACCACGATGAGCGCGCGGCGGCCGTGCGGCCGGCGCGCCAGCGCCTTTATGGTTTCGGCCTCGACGCCGGTGATCGCGGCCGCCCAGGCGGCGTCCTTCGGCTGGCCGTCCGTCTCGCCGAGCAGGTAGCGCTCGAAGACGGGCCAGCCCGTGGTGTAGCGGTCGAGGAAGGCGCGGTCGTGCAGGCCTTCCGCCACCAGCGTGTGCACGAGCCCCAGCATCAGGGCGGTGTCGGTGCCGGGGATGCTGCCGATCCACTCGGCGCCGGCCTCGTCCGGAAGGTCAGTGCGCAGCGGACTGACGAGCACGAACGCGCAGCCGCGCGCCCGGGCGCGATCCATGGCGCCGCGCTCGACATGGCGGCTGACGCTGCCGCCGGCCACCATGCTGTTCTTCAAGGCCATGCCGCCGAAGGCGACGACGATCTCGGTGTGTTCGGCCACCTGGTCCCAGGAGACGTTATTCATGGTCAGATTCACGTAATCGCCGAGGACGTGCGGCACGATCACGGAGGCGGCGCCGGAGCTGTAGCTGTTGACGGACTTCACGTAGCCGCCGAGCGCCGTGTTGAGGAAGCGGTGGACCTGGCTCTGGGCGTGGTGGAAGCGGCCGGCGCTGGCCCATCCATAGGAGCCGCCAAAGACGGCGCCAGGGCCGTGGGTGTCGCGGACGCGGCGGAGCTCGGCGCCGAGCAAGTCGAGCGC
>JBKOWC010000212.1:0-5206 GCA_046724215.1 Pseudomonadota bacterium
TAGTCGGGGCTGGCCGAGACGGAAGGGCCGCCGAGCACGGTGAGCTTCCCATGCCGATGGGCCCGCTGGTTGATGTCGTCGATGAAGCGGCGCTGCACGTGCATGCCGCTCATCAGCACGGCGTCGGCCCAGGCGAAGTCCGCCTTGGTGGCCTTCTGCTGGTTCTCGTCGATGAAGCGGACGTCCCAGGACGCCGGCAGGTAGGCGGCGATCAGCAGCAACCCTTGCGGCGGCATGAAGGCGCTTACGTCAGGGAATAGCTTGTAGGCATGCTGGAACGTGCCAAAGGACGGCGCGTAGGCGGGAAACACGCAGAGGATGTTGCGCCTGTTCCGGGGTTGGTAGCCGGTTCGCCCGGCATCGGTCCCAGCCGCCGGCCTGCCCTGTCCACTCATACGCTCACGCCCCTTGTCTCGTCGATCGCCCGGAGCGCGAATGCAACGCGTCCGGCGGTTCGGGTTCCGACGACCCCATCCGCCACTGTAAGCGCAGGTTGGCCGTCGCGCCATACCAAGCGCGTCGCGGGACCCACCCGGCGGATATACAGGTATGCGAAGAGGCGCTCGCCCCGGCACGCTCGTATCGGTTGCGTGCCGGGGCGACGGGAGATCGCCCGATTGTGCGGTCAGGCGTGGGCGGCGCGCGGCAGGGCCAGTTCGAGAGCCTGCAGCGCCAGGAAGCGCGAAGCGCGCGGCAGCGCATACATCGCCGGCCTCGGGACCGCCTGCCGGCGCCGCCGCCCCGTGCCTTCCAGCAGCACGTCATGGAGCTGCTCGCGACGGTCGGTGCCGACGATCTTCATGAAGCTGCCCGGCTGCAGCGGATGGCTGATGCGCCGGTGCGCCCTGAGGGTCGCGCGGCGATGGCGCAGGATCTCTGCCGCCACGTCGAAGAACGCCTTGTCCGTCGGCAGCTCCGGCGCCAGCTGCTTGATGCGGTCCGCGACCTCCGGCTCGCCGAGATCGTCCGCGACGCTCTCGAACAGCCGGTACAGGTGGCCGGCAGTCCGCGCCGCGCTTTCGCTGTCGAGCGGCTGCCGGTTGCGGCCCTCGATATCGAGGCCGAGATGCACGCAGGCGCCGACCAGCTTCGCCTGCCCGTCAAGACTGTCGAGCGCGGTTTCCTCGGGTACGACGAGAACGTCGCGTTCCGCATCGTAGAACGCGTCGGCGCCGTCGACGATCTTCAGACGGACGCCGTACTGCACCTGCCGGTGGCTGACGCCGTTCCCATGCTGGACGTCGCCCGTCGGCAGGCCTTCGATCGCCTCCGCCGTATCGGCGAAAAAGCCGCGATGAATCGGCGCCGTGCCGATAGCGAAAGACATCCAGCGACAAGACGGCCGGCGCAGCAGATCGGCCAGCTTCTGGCGGTAGCGTGTGACGCGGGGATCCTCGATGAACGCGGTGGCCATGACAAATCCTCTCCTCATCCATGCGTTATGGCCCACTGGCGGCGGCCGTGCCCCGCGTCGCTGTGAGCCTCGTTGAGGGAGAATCTAGGGTGCCGTGACTCAGACCGTCTGTGACGAAACGCACAAGTTGGCGTCGCGCGCGAGTGTGACGGCGATCACGGTGCGCCCTCTTGCCGCAAAGAAAAGGCCGCCCGCAATGGGGCGGCCCGCGAGGCCGAGGCGGCGTCCGCTTGTCGCCGCTTCGGCCTAGAAGTCCATATCGGCGCCGGCACCCGGCGCGGGAGTCGGCTTCTTTTGCGGCTTCTCCGCGATCATGGCCTCGGTGGTGATGAGCAGTCCGGCCACCGACGCGGCGTCGGTGAGCGCCAGGCGCACGACCTTCGTCGGATCGACGATGCCGGCCTTCACCATGTCGACATACTCGCCTTTCTGCGCGTCATAGCCCCAGTTCGTACTCTTGCTCTCGTTCAGCTTGCCGACGACGATGGAGCCGTCGGTGCCGGCATTCTCGACGATCAACCGGGTCGGTACCGGGAGCGCGCGTCGGATGATGTCGATGCCGACCTGCTCATCTCCGTTCTTGCCCTTGAGGCCCTCGATCGCGCGCGTGCTGTGGAGCAGGGCGACGCCGCCACCCGGCAGGATGCCCTCCTCGACGGCGGCCCTGGTCGCGTGCATGGCGTCTTCGACCATGTCCTTGCGCTCCTTGACCTCCACCTCGCTCGAACCGCCGACGCGGATAACGGCCACGCCGCCGGCGAGCTTCGCCAGCCGCTCCTGCAGCTTCTCGCGATCGTAGTCCGACGTCGTCTCCTCGATCTGCGCGCGGATCTGACTGCAGCGGCCCTCGATGTCCTTCTTCTTGCCGGCGCCGCCGATGATGGTGGTGTTCTCCTTCTCGATGAGGACGCGCTTGGCGCGGCCGAGCATGTCGAGCGTGACATTCTCGAGCTTGATGCCCAGCTCCTCGCTTATCATCTGGCCCTCCGTCAGGACCGCGATGTCCTCGAGCATCGCCTTGCGGCGATCGCCGAAGCCCGGCGCCTTGACGGCCACCACCTTCAAGCCGCCGCGCAGCTTGTTGACGACGAGCGTGGCCAGCGCTTCGCCCTCGACCTCCTCGGCGATGACCAGCAGGGGCTTGCCCGATTGCACGACCGATTCGAGCAGCGGCAACAGCGGCTGCAGGCCGGACAGCTTCTTTTCGTGGATCAGGATGTACGGGTCTTCCAGCTCGCAGGTCATCTTCTCGGCGTCGGTGACGAAGTAGGGCGACTGGTAGCCGCGGTCGAACTGCATTCCTTCGACGACGTCCAGTTCGGTCTCCAGGCTCTTCGCCTCCTCGGCCGTGATGACGCCTTCCTTGCCAACCTTTTCCATCGCCTTGGCGATCATCTCGCCGATCGACTTGTTGCCGTTGGCGGAGATGGTGCCGATCTGCGCGATCTCGTCGTTCGAGGTGATCTTCTTGGAACGGCTCTTCAGGTCCTCGACCACCGTCTCGACGGCGATCTCGATACCCCGCTTCAGGTCCATGGGGTTCATGCCGGCGGCCACTGCCTTGGCGCCTTCGCGCACGATCGCCTGCGCCAGGACGGTCGCCGTGGTGGTGCCGTCGCCGGCCTGGTCGGCGGTCTTCGAGGCCACTTCGCGCACCATCTGGGCGCCCATGTTCTCGAACTTGTCGGGGAGCTCGATCTCCTTGGCGACGGTAACCCCGTCCTTCGTGATCCGCGGGGCGCCGAACGACTTGTCGAGCACCACGGTGCGGCCCTTGGGTCCAAGCGTCACCTTGACCGCATCGGCGAGGATGTCGACGCCGCGCAGCAACCGCGCGCGCGCTTCCTCGGCGAAGCGAACTTCCTTTGCTACCATGTTTCCTGTTCTCCCTCTTAAAGACGTATCCGCCGGCCTTGCCCTTGCGGACCGGCATTGCTGCTTTCTTCAATTGAGAATCGGACGGCCGTATGCGGGACCATCGGCCGAACAAAATCGATGGTAGGAACGACAGCACAGGGTTTCAAGGGAAACTCGACAAGTTGCCGCCTTGGGTTGCGTCGCAGACCCGCTCCGCCGTAAGTTGCCGGCCAGGGTTGGACGCTTGGGAGTTGAGGGAGCGGCATGGCGACGATCGTGATCGTAGGGGTCTTCATGATAGTGGCGACCGGCGGCGCCCTGTTTGCGTCGGCCCGGATACCCGGCGCCGGCGAGTGGCTGTGGGGTGGCCTGGCCGGGTTCTTCGGCCTCATCGCTTTGTTCGTCTCCGCTCGCGGCGCCGAGAATCCGGTCGCCTACTACGGGGGACTCGCCTTCTTCGCCTTCTGCGTGCTGTTCATCGCCTATCAGGTGAAGCGCGCCTGCGACCACGTCTACGGCAAGCACTGAGACTCCAGCACCCCGTTCAGTCGATCTGCAGCAGGAGCGCCTTCAGGTAGGCCGTCTCCGGTAGCGCCGGATGCACCGGATGGTCGGCCGCGGCGCCTGAACTCCTGAGGATGCGTCCTTGACGGCCGGCATCGCCAAGACCGCGCGAGACCTGCTCCGCGAAGTTGTCTGCCGTCATGTGATGCGAGCAGGAAGCGATGAACAGAAATCCACCCGGTTCGACCACGGCGGCGGCCAAGCGCGCCAGCTTGCGATAGGCGCGCGCGGCCTGGTTGATCTCCTTCCTGGATTTGACGAAGGCCGGCGGGTCGGCAACGACGACGCCGAACCTCTCGCCTTGCCCGTAGAGTCCCTCCAGTGTCGCGAAGGCGTCGCCGCGCTGGAAACGGCAGCGCGCCGCCACGCCGTTGAGCGCCGCCGCGCGTCCGGCAAGTTCCAGCGCCGGTTCGGAACGGTCGATCCCGACGACAGCGGCCGCACCGCCGACGGCGGCCTGCACCGCGAAGCCGCCGGTGTAGCAATAGACATCGAGCAGCCGTGCGCCGGGCGCCAGCCCAGCCACCGCGGCCCGGCTGTCCCGCTGGTCGAAGAACCACCCGGTCTTCTGTCCCTCGCGCGGATCGGCGAGGAAGCGTACGCCGTTCTCGACCAGCTCGATGGGTCCGTCGATACTGCCCTTGCTGCAGCGGACGTAGCTGTCGAGGCCCTCGAGCGCCCGCATCGGTCCGTCGTTGCGCAGGATCACCGTTGCCGGAGCGACGACGTCGTCGAGTGACGCGAGCAGTGCCGGCTGCAGCAGTTCCATCCCGGCGGTGTTGATCTGGACCACGGCCGTGTCGCCGAAACGATCGATGACGGTGCCCGGCAGGCCGTCGGCCTCGGCATGGACAAGGCGATAGTACGGCGCCTGGAACAGCTTGTTCCGCAAGGCGAGCGCGCGGGCCAGCCGGCCGGCGAGAAAGTCGCGGTCGATAGCCGTGGCGGGGTCGCGGCTGAAGAGTCGGGCGGCGATGAGCGGGTGCGGGCTGAACATAGCCGTTCCGACCGCGCGGCCGTCGTGGCTGACGATGCGGACCAGGCTGCCGGCGGCCAGCGCCTTGGCCGCGGCGTCCATGACCACTTCGTTCGAGTAGATCCAGGGGTGGCCCGTCAGTACCCGCTTGTGCTCGCCTGCCTTCAGCACAATCGTCGGCCGCACCGATGTCGGCGCCGGACCGGGAACGCTGCGGTCATTCATGGGCGGCGACCCTACGATGTTCAGTCGCCGACGGCCACCCCTTCGCGCCGGCTGTCGGCGCCACCGACGAGGCCGTCCGGCGTCACGAGGATGGCGGCGAGGCCGCTGTTCATGTCCTCGACCTTGATCTCGTGGCCCATGGCGCGCAGCGCCGGCGCGAGGGCCTCGAG
>JBKOWC010000011.1:0-4252 GCA_046724215.1 Pseudomonadota bacterium
GGGCGGAAACAGATATGTTCTACCTACAGCAACCGCGCCACACCTCGACTCTACCAGACTCCGCCCTAGGCGGCTGGCGCGCCGACGTCCGGTCTCACCCCGATAGCAGGCCCAAACTTTCCGAGCCCGTTGGTCTCAGAAGTGCCAAATCCAGAAGTGGCGGGCTGAAAGAGGCGAGGGAGGAGGAGATGCCGCGGATACCGTGTGACGATCGGTGGGGGGTATAGGGGCGTCGATAACGTTCAACACAGCAGTCCTACACAGATGTGCACCCGCGCGGCCCTGCATGGAGGGACCGAAAGCGGGAGCAACGCTTATGCCGCGGCAGGAGCCCTTAGGCCTGCGGGGTATCCTCAACCAATGTCCCGATCAGGCGCAGTAGCTCCTTATGTTCGGGACCATGGCCGCCTCGATGAAGGAACTCCGCGATTTCGATGCAACTTGTCCGGCCTCCTGATGGGGCATTGGGTTCGTGCATGATGAACACCTGCCCTGAACCCGGATCGCGGACCAGATACCACCGATCACCGTTCGGGCTGCTATAAAGTCGTCTCGCATGAAGCGACATTCCGATCGTATTGGCCATGTGAACCAATCCGCACGAGATGAATGCGCGGCGTGCCGTCGCTGAAATCTCGAAAGCGGCTCAGGCCAGACATAGGCAGAGCGCTCCAAGCGCCAGCACGCCGCATGATGCTAACCCGAGCGATTCGGCGCGGTTCCCGATGAGAAAAATGCTCCGTTCAGCGCCGCGCTGCTCACGGTCAGCGCTACGGCACCACGACAACTTTGATCTTGCGTTGGTTCGCGATTTTATGGGCCACTGCTTTGGCCCGCTCCCAAGGAAGGTTTTCGGCCCAATGCGGCCGCTCCACGGTGCCCCGCTCATTATGGACGCACACCGATGCCAATCCAAAGCCGGCGTTCTCAACTTCAACATATGGCTCAATGGCCTCGATCTCCTCGGGGCGCGTGTGCACGTCCGTGATGCTCCGATCAAATTCGACCTTAGTTAGCTCCTTTGCCATCGCTGCATCCGTTAAGTCACTACACCTGTGCATTCATCGCTTCTGCAACCAGCCGACTGCCTCGAAGTTCCCGATACAGCCACGTCAGCGGCCGCGACCTTGGGCAAGTGCTAATAGCCGCCGGGCTGGCGCGGCGGCATGATGGTGGGCACAGGGCAGGCGGATGCGAACTTCGTCGTCGCGCGGCTCGAGAACCGGCCACTCCTCTTCTGCGAAGAGCTCCAGGCCCGAACGATCTCAGTGCGATCACCTTCATCGTGTTTCCCCGTATGCGCAATGGCACTAGCGGGTGCTCGTGTCGATTGCTTCCCCCCTCATGCGCCTTCCCCAAATAGCAGGAGGGTCGGCATCCGCATTATCACTTTCGATGCCTGCTCAGGCTTCACTCACATTACGGACCATCGGATCGCTCAGCCGCCCAAGGCGACCTTTGTCACGAGGCTCCGGCCCCTCCGGTCACCCGGCCGAGCCGCTCGTCAGCTACCAGATCAACCGACAATTCTCTGGGTGGTATCTTCCTCCACGGGTGATTCGCGCCTTCGGGGCGCACTGCCAACTGCGGACATCGTAGGTCTCAGAAAAGAATTACGTCGGCCTCGGATCAGATAGGGATAAGCCCTGGTTCGGCGGCGAATATCGAATTGATTGGACTTGCTGCCGATAAGAGCACCTCATGTGTCGACAATCTCGAAATCGCATTGCGCCGGTATCGGCCCAAGCGGGTGGAAGCAGACGGCATGGTGCGAGCTATCTGAGGGCGCATGACGAACGCACAACAGCCTCATCCGCAGGGTATGGCCGAAGCCGAGAACACTTCCCAGTTCTATATCCCCGCGGTCACCTCTCTGCAGGAGCGTCGACTGCGCGCGCTCAAACATGACGACAGTTTCGCGCTGTTCAATCACTACGGCGACATCGTGCCCTTCCGCGGCACACCGGACGGACTGTACCATTGCGATACGCGCTATTTGTCGCATCTCGAATTGCGGATGAACAGCCAACAGCCGCTGCTGCTGAGCTCGACGGTTCATGACGACAATGCAGTGTTCGCGGCCGATCTCACGAATCCCGATCTGTTCGGCAACGGCGAACTCCTGCTGCCGCGCGATACTTTCCATATTCAGCGGCTCAAGTTCATGTGGCAGGGGTCCTGCCACGAGCGTGTGACCGTGCGCAATTACGATGCGCGGCCACGTTCGGCGGTGTTGACGCTGTGGTTCGAGTCCGATTTCGCCGATCTGTTCGAGGTTCGCGGGCAAACCAGGGAGCGGCGAGGCGAGACGACCCGCCTGCTGCCGTCGAACCGCGTGGCAGCCCTGCGCTATGCCGGTCTTGATGGCGTCGTCCGCGTGACGACGGTGCGCTTCACGCCGGCGCCGGCGCGGCTCGAGACGTCGCTGGCCCGGTACGATCTGGCGTTGGCTCCTGAGGGACAGGCCGAGATCTTCATAGAAATCGGCTGCAGTCTGGGCGCGGAACCTATGATGGAAACGCGCAGCACCTATATCGGGTGCCTGCGGGCGGCGCGACGCGCGCTCAGCGACTCGACCGGACGGGCGGCGCGAATTGCCGGATCGAACGGCCAGTTCAACCAACTGCTCAGCCGATCGATGTCGGACCTATACATGCTGGTCACAGACACCGAACATGGTCCTTATCCCTATGCCGGGATCCCCTGGTTCAGCACGGCCTTCGGCCGGGACGGATTGCTGACTGCGCTCTTCACACTGTGGATTGATCCAACGATCGCGAAGGGCGTTCTCAGATATCTGGCGGCCACGCAGGCGACGTCCTCCAATCCGCTGCAAGATGCAGATCCGGGCAAGATCCTGCATGAGACGCGGGCCGGCGAGATGGCCCGGCTGGGCGAAGTACCGTTCGCCCTCTACTACGGCAGCGTGGACTCGACACCGCTCTTCGTCGTTCTGGCCGGCGCCTATGTCGAACGAACCGGTGATCTCGACACGCTCCGTGCCATCTGGCCGAATATCGAGGCCGCGCTTGGCTGGATCGACCGCTACGGTGATGCCGATGGCGATGGCTTCGTGGAGTACAACCGCTACAGCGAGAGCGGCCTGGTCAATCAGGGCTGGAAGGACTCGCATGACTCCATCTTCCATGCCGATGGTCAGCTGGCGCAGGGACCGATCGCGCTCTGCGAGGTGCAGGCCTATGTTTTCCTGGGCAAGCGCCGGGCGGCCCGGATGGCCCGTCTGCTCGATTTGCCGGAACGGGCAATGGTGCTCGATACGCAAGCCGACTCGCTGCAGAAACGATTCGAAGCTGCATTCTGGTGCGAGGAACTGTCGACCTATGCTTTGGCCCTAGACGGCGAGAAGCGGCCCTGCCGTGTGCGCTCCTCCAACGCGGGACATGCGCTGTTCGCGGGCATCGCAGCGCCCGAGCGGGCACGGCGCGTCGCCGCCGGTCTGCTCGACCGGGATTTCTTCGCAGGCTGGGGGATTCGCACGGTAGCGGCTTCGCAGGTCCGCTACAATCCGATGTCGTATCACAACGGGTCGATCTGGCCGCATGACAACGCCTTGATCGCACTAGGATTCGATCGTTATGGCTTGAAGGACGCCGTGCTGCAGGTGCTGACCGCGATGTTCGAGGCGTCGGGCTATGTCGATCTCCGCAGGTTGCCCGAACTCTTCTGCGGCTTCGCGCGCGAACCGCGCACCAGCCCGACTTTCTATCCGGTTGCCTGCGCACCGCAGGCGTGGGCGACGGCGACACCCTTCGCGCTGTTGCAGGCTGCTCTCGGCCTCGCCATCGATCACCGCAGCGGCGAGATTCGCTTCAAGCGGCCGGCGTTGCCCGAGTTTCTGGACGAACTGAAGCTCAGCGGCGTGCGCTTGGGTGACCGCGTTACCGACATTCAAATTGCCCATCGCGGCGATGAGGTCGCCATCAACGTGCCCCATAGCTCCGACCGCGTGCGTGTTATCGCTATTCACTAACACCCTTGCAGCGAGGCAACCTCCGGGCCGGAGTGATTTAGTTGAAAGCGGCAACGTGCGCGCATCGCAACGATCGGCCACGACCTAAACGTGGGCGATCATATTGAGGAGTGATAAGTGTACTAGGGCGTGAACTCATAAAAACGCCGATAGACGAGTCCGCTTTGGAACCGTTAGCGGCCGCCAAACGCGACGAGCGCCACTTCCGAGAAGTGTAGAGTCGAGGTGTGGCGCGGTGGCTGTAGGCCGAACATATCCGTT
>JBKOWC010000348.1:0-16111 GCA_046724215.1 Pseudomonadota bacterium
GCCGCTCTCGCCGCGCGAGTCGAGGCAGAAATAGCCCTTCGACTCGTATTCCTGCTGCAGTGCTTCGATGCTCTCGTGGAACGTCACCAGCAGCGGCGCCCGCTCGCCGTCGATCACGACGCCATGCGCGCCGGCCTGCGCAGACAAGGCGTGCGTCTCAGGGTCGTAGCGCCATTCGACCGGGCGCTCGGCC
This sequence comes from Pseudomonadota bacterium, assembly GCA_046724215.1. Lineage (GTDB taxonomy): Bacteria > Pseudomonadota > Alphaproteobacteria > Dongiales > Dongiaceae > JBKOWC01. The sequence goes on from JBKOWC010000348.1 coordinate 194, forward strand.
CCGGGCCCGGCCCAGCGGACCACGAGCACGATCCAGAAACGCAAGCCCCACTCGCCGAGTCTCTGCGCCTCCCAGCTGCCGCGCAGCGTGAACGGGTCCGGCTTGTCGTAGCGCCAGGTAAGCGTCGTGCCGGCATGATCCAGCGTCAGCGCGACTCCGTCCCCATCGATGGCGCGCGGGCCGAGCCGCACCCCGCGGCCGGGAGGAAAGCGCGTAAAGCCGTTGGTGCTGGCCGCATAGGCGCAGGGCGTGATCCGGATGCCGAGCGGCAGATAGCTCATCTCCGCCGGGTGCTCGCTGTCCCAGCTGTTCCAGGCCCGCCGCAGGGGGATCGTCGATTCGGCCACGCTTCATCCTTGCGGCCAGGCGGCCAGCACGGCATCGACATCGGCGATCTCGAGCTGTTGATCCAGGCGCGCGAACACGGCGTCGAGCGTCGCACGGTGGCCGGCGGTCGACAAGCTGGTGACGGCATCGGCGACGACGACGACGCGGTAGCCGCGATCGACGGCGTCGAATGCCGTCGCAAGCACGCAGACGTCGGTCTCGGCGCCGGCGATGACGAGCGTGTCGGCGCGACGGCGTTCGACGGCGGCGAGAAACGACCCGCTGTGAAAGGCGGAAAACGTCGTCTTGTCGCAGACCTCGGCCGGCGGCGCGAAGCCTGCCAGCGGCGCCACCAGGTCGAGCATGGCCGTGTCCATGTTGCCGCGCAGTACCATGGGCCAGCGCCGGTAGTAGCGGCGCCAGGTTCCCGCCGTCTCGTCGACCGTGGCCGGCGTCATGAAGCGCGTAAAGATCGTCTGCGTCGGGTGCGCACGCGCCAGCGCGGCGATCGGCTCGATGACCGTCGCCAGGGTCGGCACGCACCAAGCGGTGGCCTCGGCGAAGAGACGCTGCATGTCGACGACGACCAGCACGGTCCCCGGTCCCAGCGGCAGCCCGTCATGCAGGCCGGGGGTCACGGCTCGACCACCACCGAATGAACGGGATCCCACTCGATCGTCACGGCGGTCCCCGGTTCGATCGGCTGCGCCGTCCGGTTCTGGGCGAAGACCATGAGCTCCATGCCGACGTCGACCCGGTAGCTGATGCTGCTGCCCGAATAGACCGCCTGCGTGACGCGGCCGCTCATCCGGTTGACCGCCGTCTCGCCATCGGCCGGTGCGGGACGGGCGGCCGCAAAAGTCGCCTTTTCCGGACGAACGGCGATCGTGACGGGCGCGCCCGCCGATGGCAGCGCATCGCGCGTCCGAATGAGCGTGCCGTCCGCAAGTCTGACGGCGCCCACGCCGCCATGCGCTTCCACGGCGATGCCGGAAAAGAAATTCGCGTCGCCCAGAAAATTGGCGGCAAAAGCGGACAGCGGCCGCTCGTAGACGGCGTGTGGATCGCCGACCTGGACGACCCTGCCCTCGTTGAAGATGGCGATGCGGTCGGACAGCGTCAGCGCCTCCTCCTGGTCGTGCGTGACGAAGATCGTGGTGATGCCGACCTCGCGCTGGATCTGCCTGAGCTCGATTTGCATCTGCTGGCGCAGGCGCTTGTCGAGGGCGCCCAACGGCTCGTCGAGCAGAAGCACGCGCGGGCGCGTGACGAGGGCGCGAGCGAGTGCCACGCGCTGCTGCTGGCCGCCCGAGAGCTGCCGCGGGCGACGATCCTCCAGGCCGCTCAGCCGCACGAGATCGAGCATCGCCAGAACGCGCGCCTTGATGTCGGCCGCCGTCACCTGCCGCACCGACAGGCCGAAGGCCACGTTGTCGAAGACGGTCATGTGCGGAAAGAGGGCGTAGTTCTGGAAGACCATGCCGATCTGGCGGCGATGCACGGGCGTGTCGCGCACGGCCTTGCCGTCGAAACGGATGTCGCCCGCATCCGGTTCGACGAAGCCGGCGATGGAACGCAGCAGCGTCGTCTTGCCGCTGCCGCTGGGGCCGAGCAGGCCGAAGAACTCACCGTCGCCGAAGGTGAGCGAGACGGCGTCGAGGGCGGCAATCTTGTCGTAGCGCTTGCTGACCTGCGCGACCTCGACGACGCTCATGGCCGATCCATCAACGCTCGCCGCCGAACTTGTAGAGCCGGGCGATGACGAGCATCAGCCCCATGGACACCAGGATGATGATGGTCGAAATGGCGTTGATCTCCGGCGTGTAGCCCTGGCGGATCGCCGAGTAGATCACGACCGGCAGCGTCGACACGCCCGGCGGCGCCAGGAAACGCGAGATCTGGAACTGGTCGAACGAGATCGCGAAGGCGAAGAGCGCCGCGGCGACGATGCCGGGTGCCATGACCGGCAGCGAGACGCGCCAGAAGGTCTGCCAGGGCGACGCGCCGAGCGTGGCGGCGGCCTCCTCCAGCGTCTCGCTGAAGCTCTTGAGCCTCGCCCCCACGACGACGATCACATAGGGCAGGGAGAGCGCGACATGGCCGAGCAGGATCGCATAGAGGTTGCGACCAAGGCCAATCCAGAAGAACAGCACGAGCATGGCGATCCCGATGATGAGCCAGGGGATCGTGACCGGCGGCAACAGCAGCAGCTGCAGGAGATTCCGGCCGCGGAACCGGTAGCGGTGAAACGCGAGCGCCGCCATCGTGCCGAGAATCGTCGCGATGACGGTGTTGGCGATGGCAATGAGCACGCTGTTGAGGCCCGCCTGAAGCAGCTTCTCATTCTGCATCAGGGCGACGAACCATTTCGTGTCGAACTGCATCGGCAGTTCGTAGAGCTGCGAGCGGTTGAACGCCATGGCCATCATCACGGCAATCGGCAGGTAGAGAAAGACGAGGACCAGACCGAGGTACAGCCTGCACAGCATGGCACCGGCGCCGCGCATCGACCGTTCCCTCTCAGGTGCCCTGCAGATGCGGCCGCAGGAACGGATAGGCCGCCGCCAGGATCAAAAGCACGATCGCCAGCAGGATGAAGGAGAGTGCCGCGCCCAGGGGCCAATTGAAGATCGCGGTGAATTGATCCTCGATGATCGTACCGAGCATAATGGCGTTGGGGCCGCCGAGGATCCGCGGCTCCATGAAGGAGCCGATCGCCGGCACGAAGATCAGGATCGTGCCGACGAAGACGCCGGGCAGGCTGAGCGGCAGCAGGATGCGCAGGAATATGGTCGGCGACGCGGCGCCCAGGCTGCGCGCCGCCTCGATGAGCGAATCGTCGATCGCCTGCAGCGAGACGTAGCAGGTGAGGATCATGTAGGGAACGTAGGCGTGCACGAGGCCGATCACGATCGCGGGGTAGGTGAAGAGCAGGCCGAACGCCGGCGCGTCCGGCGCGACCAGATGCACCAGCCAGTCGATGGCGCCGTTGCCGCGCAGCACCATGGTCCACGAGAACGTCCGTACCAGCGCATTGCTCCAGAACGGCAGCACGATCAGGAGGAAGATGGCCTCGCGCCAGCGGCCGCGGATGCGCTTGGCGAGGATCAGCGCGGCCGGGTAGCCGACGACGAGGCAGCCGAGCGTTACATAGAAGCCGAGGATCAGCGAACGCAGGGCATTCGCGCGATAGACCTCCTTGTGGAAGAAGGCGAGGTAGTTGGCCAGCGTGAACTCGGCCTGGCGGCCGCCGAAGGGCGCGACCGTGAGGAAGCTGAAGTAGAGCATCGCCGAGAGCGGCAGGAAGATCGTCAGCGTCAGCCATAGATAGGCCGGCGCCGTCAACCCCATCACCGCCAGCCGCTCTCTGCCCTGACGCTGCACCGACCAGGCCCGATCAAGACGTGAAGAGCGACGCCGGCTGTGGCGTCGCCCGGACCGTGTTACTGCGCGAAATAGGTCTTTGTGCTGTCCCAGATTTCCTGGAACTTGGCCCGCTGATCGTCGCTCATCGGCGCCATCCACTGCAGGCGCTTCACGACCTCGGGATCGCTGAGGACCTTGCGGTTCATCGCATCCTCCGGCAGCTGCGCATTGGCCTTGGCGTTGGCCGAGGCCGGCGCGCCGACGTCGGTATCCCATTTCACGTAGAACTCGGGGCTGACCATGAAATCGATGAACTTGAGGGCGCCCTCGACATTCGGGGCGTTGGCGGCGATCGAAAGGCCGTCATACCAGCCGATCGCGCCTTCCTTCGGGATGACGAAGTCGACCGGCAGGTGGAAGGCCTTCTTGCTGCGGGCCGCCGAACCGCTCCAATAGACCGAGATGTCATAGTCCTTCGCCGCGAAGTGCTTGTTCCACTCGTCCTCCGACGACCAGAACGTCTTGATCTGCGGCTTGAGGGCGCGGAGCTTCTCCTTGATCTTGTCGAGGTCGGCCGGATTGTTCATGTCCTGGCCGGTGGCGATCGCGGCCATCTGCACGGACTCGACCGCGTCGTCGCGCCAGCCGACATGGCCGGCATATTTGGAATCCCAGAGCGCCTGGATGGAGTCCGGACGTTCCTTGATGTCGTCCGTGTTGTAGGCGAACGAGGTCACGCCCCAGAGCCAGGCGACGCCGTAGAGCTTGCCGTCGATGTTGAAGCGCGGCGAATCCCGCAGTTGCGGCGTCAGGTCGGCGAAATTCGTGATCTTCGACGAGTCGATCGGCTGGATGAGCCCTTCCTTCGCCGCCTGTTGCGTGAAGGTGTTGTTGATGAGGACGACGTCGTAGGTGCCAGGGCTGGTCCGCAGCTTGGTCAGCATCTCCTGCTCGGAGTTGAAATAGTCATGGACGACCTTGAAGCCGGTCCGATCCTCGAAGAGCTTGACCGCCCAGGCCTCGTCCGTGCCGTAGCCTTGCCAATTGAGCACATGCAGTTCTCCGGCGGCGGAGGCCGGCGGCGCGCCGCCCAGCATTCCAACCATGCCCGCCAATGCCGCCGCCATGCCGGCGGCGGCCCGGGAAATCTCTCGACGAGTGAACATAGGTGAAGCTCTCCTGGGGTTCTTGGACGCGGCCCTGTCCCTTGCGACCCGGCGGGACGCCTTCAGCCCTCGCGGCCGAATAAACCATTTATTGCCGAGCCGACGTTATGGTCAAGAGCGGCCGCGCCGCAGCTTAACCCGCTAACGCCGTGGAGTAACACGGTTTCGGCGCCAAACCCTCGCCCGCGTTAACGAACGGCGTTAACTGTTCGTTCATTGCCTTTGTTGTTTTCTTAGGAGGCTGGGAAGGCTGCCAACCCGCGTGCCAAAGCGTGTGGTTCCGTAGAGCCGGAAGCTGGGTGACTTGCGAGTGATGCCGACAATCTCCGACGAATTGCGTCAAGCCGGCGGGATACTGCATCGGCAACAAGCCGAGGCACCCGCCGATGCCAGCGCACCGGCGTCGACGCAGGTTGTGATCGACTCGACCCCGGCCGTGCCGACAGCGGCGCAGCCCGACGAGGCGGCTTCCAACCAGGACCCGGCGCCACCCGACCAGGTCGCCTCCGCCGGTGACTTCGCGAACATGAACATGGTCGAGCTGATGCAGCTCGACCTCGTTCTGAACCAGGACCCCCAGGCGGCGACGGGCAAACCGAGCCTGCCGGAGGACCTCACCGAACTCAGCCTGCTCGACCTTATGAACCTGAAGGTCACGACGGAGCAGGCGCCGGAGCTTCCGGATCTCAATCCGCCGGATCACGATTTCCGGTTGCATGACGAGGATCCGAGCCAGTCTCTCTTCAATCGCGTATCGGTCAATCTGGCCGCGGCCGGCACGTTGCCGGGCACGAGCCCGGTGCCGGAGCAACCGCCCCCGCCCGCGCCGCCGCCTCCTCCGCCCGGTCCGAACGTCCCGCCCGATGCAAAGGACGACTCATACACCCTGGCCGAGGACACGAAGTCCTTCACGACGAGCGTGCTGGCCAACGACACGGACGGCAACGGCGATCCTGTGGCGACGTCGCTCGTCACCGGGCCGGCGCACGGTACGCTGACGGCCAGTTCCAGCGGGCATTTCGTCTATCATCCGGCGGCCAACTACAACGGCCCCGACAGTTTCACCTACAAAGTGTCCGACGGCCGCGGCGGAACCGATACGGCCACGGTGACGCTCACCGTCACGTCGGTGAACGATCCACCCGTCGCCGCCGCGGACAGCGCCACGACGGCCGAAGACACGCCCGTGGTCATCGACGTCCTCGCGAACGACAGCGACCTCCAGGGCGGCGCTCCGAATGAGAACAACACGCCGCTCTCGACGCAGATCGTCAGCGGGCCGAACCACGGCACGCTCGCCCTCAATCCCGACCGCACCTATACCTACACGCCCGACGCCGACTACAATGGCACCGATACCTTCAGCTACCGCGCGGCGGATTCCCTGGGCGGGCTCTCGAATGTCGTTTCGGTCGTCATCACCGTCACCTCGGTCAACGATCCGCCCGTCGCGAACGACGACACCGGTACGGTTGCCGAGGACGGCGTCCTCAACGGCAGCAGCGTGCTCGGCAACGACACCGACCACAAAGGCGCCCCGAGCGAGAACAATCTGCCGCTGACCGCCCAGCTCGTCGGCGACGTCAGCCATGGCACCCTGGTCCTGAACGCCAACGGCACCTATACCTACACACCGGCCGCGGACTACAACGGCACCGACAGCTTCACCTATCAGACCGTCGACAGCCTCGGCGGCGTCTCCAACACCGCCACCGTCAACATCACCGTCACGTCGGTGAACGATGCGCCTGTGGCCGCCGCCGACAGCGCCACGACGAACGAGGACACGCCTGTCATCATCGACGTCCTCGCGAACGACAGCGACCTCCATGGCGGGGCCCCGAACGAAAACAACACGCCGCTGTCCACCCAGATCGTCGGCGGACCGGCCCACGGTACCCTCACCCTCAATCCCGACGGCACCTATACCTACACGCCCAACGCCGACTACAACGGCAGCGACAGTTTCACCTATCGCGCGGTCGACAAGCTCGGCGGGGTCTCCGGCACGGCCACGGTGTCCATCACCGTCAACTCGGTCAATGACCCGCCGGTCGCGAACGACGACACGGGAACCGTTGTTGAGGACGGCGTTCTCAACGGCAGCAGTGTGCTCGGCAACGATACCGACCACAAGGGCGCGCCGAGCGAGTACAACCTCCCGCTGACCGCCCAGCTCGTCGGCGATGTCGGCCACGGCACCCTGGTCCTGAACGCCAACGGCACCTACACCTATACGCCCGACGCCGACTACAACGGCACCGACAGCTTCACCTATAACGCCGTCGACAGTCTGGGCGGCGTTTCCAACACCGCCACCGTGACCCTCACCGTCACGTCGGTGAACGATCCGCCGGTCGCCAACGACGATACGGGCACGGTCGTCGAAGACGGCGCTCTCAGCGGCGCCAGCGTGCTCGCCAACGACAGCGATCTCCATGGCGGCGCGCCACTTGAGAACAATATCCCGCTGACCGCCCAGCTCGTCGGCGGCGTCAGCCACGGCACGCTCGTCCTGAACGCCGACGGCACCTATACCTACACGCCGGCCGCCGACTACAACGGCACCGACAGCTTCACCTACCATGCGGTCGACGGTCTGGGCGGCGTTTCCAACACTGCCACGGTGACCATCACCGTTACGTCGGTCAACGACGCCCCGATTGCCAGCAACGACACGGGCACGGTCGCCGAAGACGGTGTTTTCATCGGCGCCAGCGTGCTCGCCAACGACAGCGATCTGCACGGCGGCGCGCCGAGTGAGAACAACCTCCCGTTGACCGCCCAGCTGGTGGCCGACGTCGCCCACGGCACTCTGGCGTTCAATGGCGACGGCACCTACACCTACACGCCCGACGCCGACTACAACGGCACCGACACCTTCACCTACAACGCCATCGACAGCCTGGGCGGCGCCTCGAACACCGCCACCGTGACGATAACCGTTACGCCGGTGAACGATCCGCCGGTCGCCAACGACGATACCAATTCGATCTCGGAAGATCCCGTCACGAACCCGGTCAGCGGCGATGTCCTGACGAACGACACGGACGTCGATTCCGGCGGCCTGACGGTGGCCGAGGTCGATGGCAACGCCGCCAACGTGGGCAACGCCGTCGCCGGCCTCTATGGCACGCTCACGCTGCATGCCGACGGCACCTACGACTACACGCTCGACAACGCCAATCCGCAGGTTCAGGCCCTCGACAGCGGCCAGTCTCTGAGCGACAGCTTCACCTATGCGGCGAGCGACGGTTCAGCGAACAGCAACACGGCGACGCTGACCATCACGATCAACGGCGTCGACGGTAACGAATCGCTCGCCGGCACGGCCGCCGCCGACACGATTGCCGGTGGCAAAGGCGACGACACGATCGACGGCGGCGGCGGCGCTGACGTGCTTTCGGGCGGCGCCGGCAACGATGCGTTCGTGTGGCACGCCGATGCCGGCAGCATCGACGGCGGCGGCGGCACGAACACCCTGCTGGCCAACGGCAGCAACATCGATTTCACGCTGCCGCATCCCGCCGTGACAAATGTGCAGCAAGTGGACCTCGGCGCCGCCGGCAACAGCACGCTGAGTCTGACGGCCGCCGATGTGCTGAACATCACCGACGGTTCGCACACGCTCACGGTCCTCGGCGATGTCAGCGACACCGTCAACGCCGCCGGCGGGTGGGCCCCCACCGGGCCGGATATCAACGGCAACAATGTGTACATCCAGGGTGGCGCCACCCTGGTGGTCGATCCGAACATCACCGTAAATCTGCTCCCATGAGCCTCCGCCGTGCCAATTTGCCGCGATCGCGGGCCGCATTTCGATGCGCAGCGGCGTTAACCATTTTCGTCGCGACGCTCATTGGCGGCGGCGCTCCCGGCGGTGCCGCCCTTGCGGCACCGAAGAGCGCTGCCAGCGGGCAGCGCGAGTATCTGATCAAGGCCGCGTTCCTCTATGACCTGATCAAATCGACGCAATGGCCGGGAGCGCCTTCGCGTGTCGTCCGGCTCTGCACGCTCGGCAGCGATCCCTTCGGGGCCGCCTGGCGGTCGATCGAGGGCAGGCCGATCGGCGCCCGCAAGCTGCGGATCGAACCGCGGCTTCGCGGCGAGCCATTGAAAGACTGCAACGTGCTCTTCATCGGCGATTCCGAGCAAGGACGCGTCGCGCAGATCCTAGGCAGCCTCGATTCGGCGCCCGTCCTCACGGTGAGCGAGCTCGCCGGCTTTGCCAAGGTGGGCGGCATCATCCGTCTGATGGACTATGACAATCGCCTGCACTTCAAAGTGAATCTGGCCGCCGCCCGGCGGACCGGCCTGACGATCAGCACCGATGCCCTCAAGCTCGCGGATGCCGTTCAGGTCGAGGCCGGCGCCGCGGACAACGCCTCCGACGAATAGAAAAGCGCCGCGGCGCAGCCGCTCGCCCGACCGTCGGGCGCCCCTTTCTCCGCCTCCCCGGTCTGTCTAAGGAACGCTTGACAACCCCTTGCGTTACCCTACATTCGAATCACGACCAAATTAGTCGTAATTGCCGGCGAGAGAAGGGTTCATGATACGGCTGAGCAGACTGGCCGACTACGGGGTCGTGCTGGCATGTCATATGGCTGCGCAGAGCGACCGTTGCCACAATGCCTTCGATCTGGCGGCAACGACGGGCCTGCCGGCGCCCACTGTCAGCAAGCTCCTGGCTGCCCTCGCCCGCGCCGGGCTGCTCGTCTCGCATCGCGGCGCCAAGGGCGGCTATCGGCTGGCCCGTCCGGCGTCGGACGTCACCGCGGCCGACATCGTCAGCGCCGTTGACGGCCCGATCGCCCTGACGATCTGCATCGAGCAAGGCGACGGCGCCTGCGACGTGGAATCGCTCTGTCCGACGCGGCGCGGCTGGCGGCGGATCAACGATGCCGTCCGGCAGGCGCTCGGCAGCGTAACCCTGGCGGAACTGGCGTTCCCGCTCCCGGTTGCCGTGATGTCCTGCGGCGAGGACGCAAAGCCGCACGAACCGGCACAACCCTGACGACAGGCGCGAAAAGAGCAGCATGGCATCCCCCCTCGATACGGCTGAGACGGTCCGCGCGGTCGTCGGCGACAAGTACAAGTACGGCTTCGTCACGGATATCGAGACCGAGACGGCGCCGAAGGGCCTGAGCGAGGACACGATCCGCTTCATCTCGGCCAAGAAGAACGAGCCGCAGTGGCTGCTCGACTGGCGGCTCCGCGCCTATCGCGCCTGGATCCAGATGCAGGAGCCGAATTGGGCCAAGATTGGGTACCCGGCGATCGACTATCAGGACGCCTACTACTACTCGGCGCCCAAGGTGAAGCAGACTCCGAAGAGCCTGGAGGAGATCGATCCGGAGCTGCTGCGGACCTACGAGAAGCTCGGCATTCCCTTGCGCGAGCAGGAGCGCCTGGCCGGCGTCGCCGTCGACGCCGTGTTCGACAGCGTCTCGGTCGCGACGACGTTCCGCAAGAAGCTCGAGGAATACGGCGTCATCTTCTGCTCGATCTCCGACGCGGTGCAGAAGCATCCCGACCTGGTTCGCAAGTATCTCGGCAGCGTCGTCCCCTACTCCGACAACTTCTTTGCGACGCTGAACTCGGCCGTCTTCACCGACGGGTCGTTCGCCTACATTCCGGAGGGCGTCCGCTGCCCGATGGAGCTGTCGACCTACTTCCGCATCAACGCGGCGCAGACCGGCCAGTTCGAGCGCACGCTGATCATCGCCGACCGCGGCAGCCATGTGAGCTATCTCGAAGGCTGCACGGCGCCGATGCGCGACGAGAACCAGCTGCACGCCGCGGTCGTCGAGCTGGTCGCCCTCGACGACGCCGAAATCAAATACTCGACCGTGCAGAACTGGTATCCGGGCGACGCCAGCGGCAAGGGCGGCATCTACAACTTCGTGACCAAGCGCGGCGCCTGCCGCGGCCGCAACGCGCAGATCTCCTGGACGCAGGTCGAGACCGGCTCCGCCATCACCTGGAAGTATCCGAGCTGCATCCTCCAGGGCGAGAATTCGGTCGGGAAGTTCTACTCGATCGCCATCACGAACAACTATCAGCAGGCCGATACCGGCACGAAGATGATCCATATCGGCAAGAACACGCGCTCGACGATCATCTCGAAGGGCATCTCCGCCGGCAAGGCGCAGAACACCTATCGCGGGCTCGTGCGCATCCTGCCGGGCGCCGCCAATGCCCGCAATCACACGCAGTGCGATTCGCTGCTCATCGGCGACAAGTGCGGCGCCCATACGGTGCCCTATATCGAGAGCCGCAATCGCACCGCCCGCGTCGAGCATGAAGCGACGACGTCGAAGATCAGCGACGACCAGCTCTTCTATTGCCGTCAGCGCGGCCTGGCGTCCGAAGATGCCGTCTCGCTCATCGTGAACGGGTTCTGCAAGGAAGTCCTGCAGGAGCTGCCGATGGAGTTCGCGGTCGAAGCGCAGAAACTGGTCGGCATCAGCCTGGAAGGCAGTGTCGGCTGAACCATCGAACGCGCACGGGAAGATAGCGAATGCTGGAAATCCGCAACCTGCACGTCACGGTCGACGGCAAGGCGATCCTCAAGGGTCTCGATCTGAAGATCGGCGCCGGCGAAGTGCACGCCATCATGGGGCCGAACGGTTCCGGCAAGAGCACGCTTGCCTACGTCCTTGCCGGCCGCGATGGCTATGAGGTGACGGACGGTGCTGTCCTCTACCAGGGGCGCAACCTGCTCGAGCTGCCGCCCGAAGAACGGGCCCGCGAAGGCATATTTCTCGCCTTCCAGTACCCTGTCGAGATTCCCGGCGTCGGCAGCAACAACTTTCTCAAGACCGCCCTCAACGCCGTGCGCAAGCACCGCGGCCTGCCGGAACTCGACGCCATGGAGTTCCTGAAGCTGATCCGCGAGAAGCGGGAACGGCTCGGCGTCGGCGAAGACATGCTGAAGCGCTCGCTTAATGTCGGCTTTTCCGGCGGCGAGAAGAAGCGGGCCGAAGTTTTGCAGATGGCGCTGCTCGAGCCGAAGCTCGCCATTCTCGACGAGACGGATTCGGGCCTCGATATCGACGCGCTGCAGGTCGTCGCCAAGGGCGTCAATGCCTCGCGCGGCCCGGACCGCGCCATGCTGCTGATCACGCATTATCAGCGGCTGCTCGACTATGTCGTGCCGGACTTCGTGCACGTGCTGGCGGACGGCCGGATCGCCGAGTCCGGCGGCAAGGAATTGGCGCTGCATTTGGAAAAGCAGGGCTACAAGGGCCATCGCGCGCCGCCCGCGGCCGCGCCCGCCGAGTGATCGAACATGCCGCTCGACAACCGCTCCATCGCGCTGCCCTACGTCGATAGGTTTGCCGACGTTGCGGCGCAGCTGCCGGGACAGCAGCTGCCGTGGCTGCGCGACCTGCGGGCAGAGGCGATCGAGCGCGTTCGGCAGCTCGGCCTGCCGACGGTACGAGTCGAGCGCTGGAAGTACACCAATCTGAATGCTCTCGGCGCGGTCGCCTTCACCCCTGCCGGTCCTGCAGAGACGTTGATTGCAACTGACCGTCTTCCTTCGATTGCTGGCGGCTACCGCTTCGTCATCGTCGATGGGCGTTTCCGGCCCGAGCTGTCGGCGTCGCAGCCACCGGCGGGGCTGACCGTTGCGAGCGTGGCGAGCCTGTTACGTGACGATCCTGAGTCCGTTCGTCCGTTGTTTGCCGATCAGGGTTCCCGCGATGACTCCATGGATGCCCTGAACCTGGCGTTTGCCACCGACGGCTATGTCGTGCATGTCGCGGCAGGCGCCCGGATCGAAGCGCCGGTGGAAGTTCTCCAACTGCGGACGGGCGGCGCGACTGCCACGGCCGCGCACATTCGCAACAGAGTCCTCGCGGAACCCGGCAGCAGCGTCACGATCGTCGAGAGGTTTCTCGGTGATGCCGCCGCCACCTATTGGACCCAGGCCGCGTGCGACGTTCATGTCGAGCAGGGCGCGACCGTGCGTCGTTACAAGGACCAGCAGGAAGGCACGAAGGCGTTCCACATCGCGGCCGATCGCGTTCGGGTTGCGCGCGATGCCCGCTATGAAAGCTTCGTGCTTGCGACGGGAGCGGCGCTGTCGCGCAACGAGATCACGGTGATCCTCGATGGCCCCGGTGCCTCCTGCCAGATCGATGGCGGATACCTGGCGCGTGGGCGCCAGCACGTCGACAACACCACCGAGATCCGTCATGCCAAGCCGCACACGACGAGCTCCGAAGTCTACAAGGGCGTGCTGGATGATCAGGCGCGCGGAGTCTTCCAGGGGCGCATCGTCGTCGAGAAGGACGCCCAGAAGGCGGATGGCCATCAGCTGAGCAAGACGATTCTCCTGTCCGATCGCGCGGAGATCGACACGAAGCCGGAACTCGAAATCTTCGCCGACGACGTGAAGTGCAGCCACGGCGCGACTGCCGGCGAGCTCGACGACGACGCGTTGTTCTACCTGCGCGCGCGCGGCATCGATCCGGCCGAGGCGCGACGCCTGCTCGTCGAGGCGTTCATCAACGACGCGCTCGTCAATGTGACGGACACCGCGATCCGGACCGCCTTCGAGCAACGGATCGGCGGTTGGATGACCCGCAGTAACGGAGAGCGAGCGGCATGAGCATCGCGACCCGCCCGGCGGCTGTGAACGCTCCGATCGCGAACACGCCGGTCTACGACCTGGAGCGCGTGCGCGCGGATTTTCCGATCCTGTCGCGTCCGGTCCATGGGCGGAGGCTGGTGTTCCTCGACAGCGCGGCCAGCGCCCAGAAGCCGCGCGCCGCCATCGATGCGATCCGGAAATGCTACGAGACCGAGTACGCCAACATCCATCGCGGCGTCTACTGGCTGAGCGAGCGCGCCACGCTGGCCTACGAGGCCTCGCGCGCCCGGGTCGCCAGGTTCCTCAATGCGCGCGAGACGGCCGAGGTGATCTTCACCCGCAACGCGACCGAGGCGATCAATCTCGTCGCGCACAGCTATGGCGCGACGTTCCTCAAGGCGGGGGACGAGGTGATCCTCTCCTGCCTGGAGCACCATTCGAATATCGTTCCCTGGCAGCTGCTGCGCGACCGCACCGGCATCGTCATTCGGGTCGTGCCGGTGAACGAGGCCGGCGAGTTTCTGTTGGATGAATACGAGCGGCTGCTGAGCCAGCGGACCAAGTTGGTCGCCGTCACCCATACCTCGAATGCGCTCGGCACGGTGACGCCGCTGCGCGACATCATCAGACTTGCCCACGCACACGGCGCCAAGGTTCTGGTCGACGGATCGCAGGCGGCGCCGCACCGGATGGTCGACGTGCAGGCGCTCGACTGCGACTTCTTCGCCTTCACCGGCCACAAGGTCTACGGACCGAGCGGGATCGGCGTCCTCTACGGCAAGGCCGACCTGCTGCGCTCGATGCCGCCCTACCAGGGCGGCGGCGACATGATCCGCACGGTCACGTTCGAGAAGACGGAATATGCCGACATCCCCAGCCGGTTCGAGGCGGGCACGCCGCACATCTCCGGCGCCATCGGCCTCGCCGCCGCCATCGACTATGTGACCGATCTGGGCTTCGACCGGATCGGGGCACATGAACAGGCCGTTCTCGCCTACGCCACCGAGCGACTCGGCGACGTTCCCGGGTTGCGCATCGTCGGCACCGCCCGGCAGAAGGCCAGCATCGTCTCGTTCGTCATGGACAGCGCGCATCCGCATGATGTCGGCACCATCCTCGATCGCTCCGGCGTGGCCGTGCGCGCCGGGCATCACTGCGCCCAGCCGCTGATGGAGCGGCTCGGAATCGTCGGAACCGCGCGGGCCTCCTTCGGGCTCTATAACGGCTTCGATGACGTCGACGCGCTCGTCGATGGGTTGCGTCGCGTAAAGGAGATCTTCGGCTGATGTCGGACCTGCGCGAACTCTACCAGGAGGTCATCCTTGACCACAGCCGGAAGCCGCGGAACTTCCACCGTCCGGCCGGCGCCAACCGGGAAGCCAGGGGCGACAATCCCCTATGCGGCGACAAGGTCACTGTGTTCCTTACGCTCGAGGACGGGCGCGTGAAGGATGTCGGGTTCGAGGGCCGCGGCTGCGCCATCTCCATGGCGTCGGCCTCGCTGATGACCGAGGTGTTGAAGGGCAAGACCGAGGCGGAGGTGCGGGCGCTGTTCGACCGCTTCCACGATGAGATGACCGGCAAGAGCGCCTGCCACGGCGCCGCCGCCGGCGAGTTGGACAAGCTGACGGTGCTGTCGGGCGTGCGGGAGTATCCCATGCGGGTCAAGTGCGCGACCCTGTCCTGGCATACCCTGATGGCCGCCCTGAACGACCGGCACGGTCGCATCAGCACCGAAGGGCCGGGCGAGGAGTGACATGGGCGTCGTAGACAAGTCCCTGTCCGAATCGGCGACTCCGGTCAAGCTGGGGCCGGACGAGATCGAGGCGCTCCGCCAGGGCGCCATCGAGGCGCTGCACACGGTCTACGATCCGGAAATCCCGGTGGATATTTACGAGCTCGGGCTTATCTATGATCTGAACATCGACGACGGCGGCAACGTGGACGTGAAGATGACGTTGACGGCGCCCGGGTGCCCGGTCGCCGGTTCCATGCCGGATATGGTGAAAGAAGCGCTTGAGCGTGTTGAATCGATTGGTAAAGTCGATGTCGAACTGGTCTGGGACCCGCCCTGGGACAAGGACCGGATGTCGGAAGCCGCACAACTGACGCTGGGTATGATATAGTCGCCGGACGTGGAGAAGACGGATGCGTAAGCCTTTGAGCCCCATCAAACTGACCGACGCCGCGGCGGAGCGCGTGAAGGCGCTGCTGGCGCGTCGCGAGGCGCCGGCGGCGGGCTTGCGCATCGGCGTCAAGTCCAAGGGCTGTTCCGGTCTCTCCTACACCATCGAATACGCCGACGCGAAGAACCCGCTCGACGAGGTGGTCGAGGACAAGGGCGTCACCATCTTCATCGACCCCAAGGCCACGCTGTTCATCATCGGCAGCGAGGTCGACTACGTCGAGGACAAGCTGCAATCCGGCTTCGTCTTCCGCAATCCGAACGAGAAGGGCCGC
>JBKOWC010000237.1:0-5752 GCA_046724215.1 Pseudomonadota bacterium
GGATGCCGAGCTGACGGCGGCGGCCGAGTCGGAGCCGGCCGCGATCGGCGCGGCAGCCAACGCCGCGACCGCCGCGCAGGCCGCGGTCGACCGGGGCGAGACCGAGCTTGGGCGGTTGACGCAGCAGATCGCTGCCGGCGAGGCGCAGGAAGCGGCGGCGCGCCGGCGCGTCTCGGATTTGGAGGCGCGGCTGGTGCGACTGCGCCAGCGCGCGGCCGAGATCGACACCGAGCGCGCGCGGCTGCTGGCGGAGATCGCCGACGACGGCGCACTCGCCGCCGCCCGCGACGACGTGGCGAGCAAGCAGGCCGAATTGGAGCGGCTGAAGTCCGCCGGCGCGGCAACAGAGCAGGCGCGGCTCGCAGCCGTCGAGGCCGAGAGCGCGGCACGTGCGAGACTCCAGGATGCGCAGGCGGCGCACGCCCGCGCGGCGGCCGAGGAGAAGGCGCTGGTCGCCCTGCTGGCCGCGAACCAATCGGACCTGTGGCCGCCGCTCCTGAATGCGCTCGTCGTCGCGCCCGGCTACGAGGGCGCCCTCGGCGCGGCGCTGGGTGACGACCTGACCGCGTCGGCCGATGCGGGTGCACCCATCCACTGGCAGGAACGGGCGGCGTTTGAGGCACCGGCAGCGCTGCCGGCCGGCGCGGAGCCGCTGACGCAATTCGTGCAGGGACCGGCCGTGCTGACACACCGGCTGTCGCAGATCGGCATCGTCGCCGACGCCACCGCCGGCAGCGCGCTCGCCGGCCAGTTGGCGCAGGGCCAGCGCCTGGTGAGCCGCGACGGCGCCATGTGGCGCTGGGATGGATTCACTGTCGCCGCCGGCACGGCGACCGCGGCGGAGATGCGGCTGCGCCAGCGCGCCCGGCTGGTCGAGCTGAAACAGGAACTGACGGCCTTGCGCGCGGCTCTTGCCGAGGCCGAGGGCGACCATGGCGACAAGCGCCGGGCCGCCGACGCCGCCATCGCCGCGGAACGGGCGTGGCGCGACAGCTTCCAGGCCATGCTGCGCGCCGCCGATGCGGCGCGCATCGCCTTCGAAGGTGCGACGCAGCGAGCGGCGGCGACCACGGCCCGCACGGCGGCGCTGCAGGAGGCGGCGGCGGCGATCGCCGCCGATATCGCCGAGAGCGAGGCGCACGGCCGCGCCGCGCAGCAGGACGTCGCGGCGCTGCCGGACTTGGCGGCGGTGCGCGAGCAGGCGGCGGCGGAACGCATCGGGCTGGTCGACCTGCGGCGGCACCTGATCGAACGCCGCGGCACCCACGAGCGGCTGCTGCGCGAGGCGCAGGCGCGGGCGCAGCGGCTGGCGGCCATCGCGGACGAGCGGCGTTCCTGGGCCGATCGCGTCGCCGCCGCCGAGCAGTATCTGGCGACCCTGGCGGACCGGCGCACGGCCGTGAACGCCGAAATCGAGGCGCTGGCGCGGCGGCCGGCCGAGATCGCCGCGCAGCGCGCCGGCCTGGCCGACCTGATCGCCGCCGCCAACGACAAGCGCCGCGCGGCCGCGGATCGTCTGGCCGAAGCGGAGACGCGGCTGGCAGAAGCCGTGCGCGCCCTGAAGGCCGCCGAGGCCGAGCTGCACGAGGCCCGCGAGAACCGCATCCGCGCCGAGGCCGCCGTCGCCCAGGCGCGCGAGCATGGCGACGACCTTACCCAGCGCATCCGCGAGCGGCTCGAGTGCGCGCCGGAGGAGACGGCCGCGCTCGCCGAGCTGAAGTCAGACGACGAGCTGCCGCAACGCGAGGTCGTCGACACCCGCCTGCAGCGGCTGCTGCGCGAACGCGACAACATGGGCCCGGTCAACCTGCGCGCCGAATCCGAGGCCGCCGAGATGGAGCAGCAGATCGCCGGGCTGCAGTCGGAGCGTTCCGATCTCGTCAACGCCATCGCCCGCCTGCGCACCGGCATCGCCAGCCTCAATCGCGAAGGGCGCGAGCGGTTGCTGGCCGCCTTCGAGCTGGTGAACGGCAGCTTCGGCAAGCTGTTCACGCGCCTCTTCGGCGGCGGCCACGCCCACCTCAAGCTTACAGAGGCCGACGACCCGCTCGAGGCCGGGCTCGAGATCATGGCGAGCCCGCCGGGCAAGCGGCTGCAGGTGATGTCGCTGCTGTCGGGCGGCGAGCAGGCACTGACGGCCCTGTCGCTGCTGTTCGCGGTGTTCCTCACCAACCCGGCGCCGATCTGCGTGCTCGACGAGGTGGACGCGCCGCTCGACGACGCCAACGTCGACCGCTTCTGCAGCCTGGTCGAGGAGCTGGCGCACAGCACCTCGACGCGTTTCCTCGTCATCACCCATCACCGCATGACCATGGCGCGCATGGACCGGCTATACGGCGTCACCATGGCCGAGCGCGGTGTCTCCCAGCTCGTCTCCGTCGATCTCCAGCAGGTCCCGCAGCTGCGCGCGGCGGAGTAGGGGCGACCGGCAGGTCGCCCCGTGTTGGCACGGCGCTCGCGGGCGACCCGCCGGTCGCCCCTACAGGTGCGTGGCGCTCGCCTTGACAGGGGAAAACCCGGTCCCTATGGTGCGCCGCGGTCGCGACGGGGGGCCGTGTTGCGGTGCGCCTTGCGTCCAAGCCGATGACCGAGGGCGATTCTCAGAAGCCGAAGGATTTCGCTGAACGCCTGCGCGCGCTGCGCGGCGCGACGCAAGGGGAAGCGGACGACGTCGGCAGAGGACGGGGTACGCCACAGACACCGGCGGGTTGGGTCTTCCGCCTGTCGGTGGAGTTGGTTGCGGGTCTCGTCGTCGGCGGGGGTATAGGCTGGTTCCTCGACCGGTGGCTCGGCACCAGACCGGCGATGCTGCTGATTTTCTTCGCCCTCGGTGCCGCCGCCGGCATGCTCAACGTGATCAGGGCCGCGAAGCAAATGAACCGCGACCTCAGCGGTTCGGACAGGAAGTAGCAAGGCGCCTTTGGCGTCCAGCGGATTGGGGATTGGAGATCGTTCTTGGCGGAAGGTCATAGCCCGCTCGATCCGTTCAGGATCCACCGTCTCGTCCATCTGTGCCTGGGGGGTTCCGCCGATCCCGAGAGCGGTCGGTGCGCCGGCGGCCTCGACGCCTCTTTCACGAACTCTTCGCTGCTGATGGTGATCGTCCTCGTCGGCGTCACCGCATTCTTTCTTTTGGGCATGCAGCAGCGCGCGCTCGTGCCATCGCGCTGGCAGTCGATGGCGGAACTCTCCTACGAGTTCATCGCCAACATGATCCGCGAGAACGTGGGACCGGAAGCGCGCAGGTACTTCCCGTTCATCTTCACGTTGTTCATGTTCATCCTGTTCTGCAACCTGCTCGGGCTCATCCCCTGGTCCTTCACGGTCACGAGCCACATCATCGTCACCTTCGCCATGGCGATCGTGGTGTTCATCGGCATCACGATCATCGGCTTCGTGCGCCACGGCCTGCATTTCCTCAAGCTGTTCGTGCCGTCGGGCGTGCCGGTCTTCCTCCTGCCGCTGATGGTGGTGATCGAGGTGCTGTCCTACCTGACGCGTCCGATCAGCCTCTCGGTGCGACTGTTCGCCAACATGATGGCTGGCCACACGATGCTGCAGGTCTTCGGCGGCTTCGTCGTGGCGCTCGGCGTGCTCGGCGGCTGGGCGCCGCTCGCCTTCATCGTGGCGCTGACCGGCCTCGAGTTCGGCATCGCGTTCCTGCAAGCCTATGTGTTCGCCATCCTGACCTGCATCTACCTGAACGATGCGGTCAACATGCATCACTGACGACATCGGCATAGAAAGAGAAGGAAACTGGGATCATGGACGTTACAGCAGCAACCGCCCTCGGCAAGCTGGTCGGCGCCGGCCTCGCCGTCATCGCCCTCGGCGGCGTCGGCTCCGGTATCGGCAACATCTTCGCCAACTACGTCTCCGGCGCGCTGCGCAACCCGGCGGCGGCGCCGAAGGTGTTCGGCAACGTGCTGCTCGGCTTCGCGCTCGTCGAGGCAGTGGCGCTCTACGCCCTCGTCATCGCGATGCTGCTTCTGTTCGTGTTCTGATCGGCGCCGGCGGCGCGGCGACGGAGGCGAAACGGATGCCACAGCTCGAATTCGGCGACTATCCGCCCCAGCTCGTCTGGCTGGTGATCACATTCGGCCTGCTGCTGTTCGTGATGGCGCGCCTCGTCATGCCGCGCGTCGGCGCCATTCTGGAGCAGCGCGAGCGCCACATCCAGAGCGACCTCGACCGCGCCGAGCGATTGAAGACCGACGCCGACGCGACATTGGCCGTCTATCACAGGACGATCGCCGAGGCGCGCGTCAAGGCGCAGGCCGACCTGCGCGCGGCGCAGGCGGCCATGGCGGCCGATGCCGCCGCGCGCGATGCGGCGCTGACCGCGCAGCTGGCGCAGCGGACCAAGGCGGCCGAAGACAGCATCGCGGCGGCCAAGACGCGCGCGCTCACGGATCTGCGCGGTGTCGGCGCCGAGGTCGCCCGCTCGGTGCTGGCCAAGGTCGGCGGCATCGACGTTCCGGCGCCGCGCGTGGAGGCGGCGATCGACGCCGCGTTGACGGAGCGACGCTGATGGAATTCCTCGCCGATCCCGAAGTCTGGGTTGCCGTCGCCTTCGTCATCTTCATCGTCGTGGCGGCCAAACCCCTCTTCAAATTCATCACCAAGGCCCTCGACGCCCGCGCCGCCCGGATCAAGGGCCAACTCGACGAGGCAAGGGCCTTGCGCGAAGAAGCCGAGCGGCTGCTCGCCGACTATCAGCGCAAGCAGCGGGAAGCGGCGAAGGAAGCCGAGGACATCATCGCCCGGGCGCGCGAGGAGACCGGACGGCTGCAGCGCGAAGCCGCGGCCAACCTGGAGGCCGCCTTCAAGCGCCGCGAGAAGATGGCCCTGGACAAGATCGCCCAGGCGGAGGCGCAGGCCGTGGCGGACGTCCGCAACCAGGCGGTCGACATCGCGATCGCCGCCGCGACCAAGCTGCTCAAGGAAAACATCGACGCCGGCAAGGGCGACGAGATCATCGACTCGGCGATCGCCGAGCTGGATCGCAAGCTGCACTGATTGACTTTCCGCCGGCCGGCGGACGCCCGCAAGATCGATCGCGATGCCGTCCAGGAAAACCGACGCGGGATCGAGAACGCAGGAACAGGATCGGCAGCTGCGCGCCGCCTGCGCCAGAACGCTCTCGCATCATCGACAGAACAGCGTGCCGGAGACGCTCGCTGCTCTCGCTCGGCACCCTCTCGCCGATCGGTTGCCTGATCTCTACGGCGACGGCGGCGCGGTCGCCGAGCTCGAACGACGTGTGGCCGGCGTGCTGGGCAAGCCGGCCGGCATGTTCTTCGCCAAGGGTGTGATCGCGCAGGAATGCCTCCTGCGTGCCCGCAGCGAAGAGCGCGGATCACCCTATGTCGCGCTGTCGCCGCTCAGCCACCTCGACCTCGACGAGGCGAACGGCATCGAATACATCCACAACCTGCGACCGGTCCGCCTGGGACGGCACGCGCCCTTCGGCCTGGCGGACCTACGGCGCGTGCGGCAGCGATTGGCGGCCGTCATCGTCGAGCTGCCGCTTCGCCGCGCCGGCTATCTGTTGCCGCCGTGGCAGGAACTGCAGCGCATCTCGGCTTGGTGCCGCGACAACGAGGTGCCGCTGCATTTCGACGGCGCCCGGCTGTGGGAGGCTGCGGCTGGCTACGGCCGGACGCTGCGCGTCGTGTCGGCTCTGGCGGACAGCGTCTACGTCTCCTTCTACAAGGGGATCGGCGGGTTGGCCGGGTGCGTGGTCGCGGGT
>JBKOWC010000020.1:0-14675 GCA_046724215.1 Pseudomonadota bacterium
CCGCCGCCCCGCCGAGCCGGGAAACCGTCGTGTTCCAGTCTTGCTCGAAAAATGATTCGTGAGTCATCCCATTCTGGAATCACAACTGATTCCACGACGCAAGCTTATTTTAGCGCCTATGCGCTTTCGCGGGGGAATCAATGAGGAGCTGGGCTACGAGACATGCATAACCCTCCGGTTTCTTTTCAAGTATTCCGTTCTGGCGCGGGCATGGCGCGAGACGATTGTGCGGGGCATGAGTGTCTACGGATAGCCTGATCGACGAATTCGCTGCTCACCTCGACCGCGCCGGACTCCTCATCGGCAAGATCGACAGGGCTCCCTGGGTCGACACCTTCGAGCACCGGCTTCCAAAGCGATTGCCGCGTTCCTTCGGCTCGCTCGTCAGGCGCTACGCCTTCGTGCCGTTCGAATGGGGTCCGCTGGTTTTCTTCGGCAACTCGGGCGCAGACGACGAGAGCGATTTCTCGCTCGCCGTCCGTCAGGATTTTGCGGTGTGGAACGCCACGCTCGGCGCTGGTGTTGTCCAATTCGCCCGGCCCAGGGATCTCAGCTACGACACCATCTGCTTCGACATCAGAGGTTCCGCTCAGAACCGCGAGTGGCCGATCGTTCGGCTCGACCACGAGTCAATTCTTATCAGGACGAGAACCGACATCAGCGAGCAGGTCGCCCGCTCATTTGTCGCCTTGATTGAAGATCTGCTCGTCAGCGGCAGCGAGCCTGTCGCTGATTAGAGCAGTACTGCGGCAGGTTGAATCTCAGTCGGTTTTTTTGAGTTGTCACCCCGGCGAAAGCCGGGGTCCATAAACACTGGCCAGTGAATATGGATGCCGGCTTTCGCCGGCATGACAATCAGGATGCGGTGATCAATCGGCTCTGTCCTATTCGCGCAACATGATCTGCCGGCCATTGCCCCGCGCGACGACATGCCCGATGCATGCTGCGTCGGCGGTGCCGTTCGTGCGCAGCTCGGTGACGCAGGCGTCGGCCGCCTCGGCGGGCACGCCGGCCAGGAGGCCGCCGGCGGTCTGCGGATCGTAGAGCAGGGCGACGCGCGGATCGGTGGCAAGCCCATCGACCTCGACGGCAGCGGAGAGCGCCAGGTTCTGCGGCGCCAGCGTGCTGGCAATGCCCTGGCCCAGCAGAGCGAGCGCGCCGTCGAGCGCCGGCACGGCGGCAATCGACAGCTCCGCATCGACGGCCGACGCCCGCAGCATCTCCAGGAGATGGCCGACGAGGCCGAACCCGGTCACGTCCGTGCAGGCACTGGCGCCATGCCGCTGCAGCGCCTCGGCCGCCGTCCGGTTCGAGACCAGCATCATCGCCAGGGCTGCATCGATCCAGCGGCCGCGCGCCTTGCCGCGCATGTCGGCAGCAAAGAGCGTGCCGGTGCCGAGCGGCTTGGTCAGCACGAGACGGTCGCCGGGCCGGAGGCCACCCTTGCGCCACAGGCGGTCGGGCGTCGCCGTGCCGTTCACCGTGAGCCCGAAGGCCAGCTCGGCGCCTTCGCCGGTGTGGCCGCCGACGAGCACGGCGCCGGCCTCCGCGAGAGTCTCGGCGGCGCCGGTCAGCAGCTGCGTCAGGTCGGCTTCCAGCCGCGCCTCCGGCCCATGCGGCAGCGTCACGATAGCGAGCGCCGTCTGCGGCGTCGCACCCATGGCATAGAGGTCGCCCAGGCAGTGGTTCGCGGCGATGCGGCCGAAGAGATAGGGGTCGTCGATGAAGGCGCGGAAGAAGTCGACGCTCTGCACCAGCAGCTGGTTGCCCGATATCTGCACCACCGCCGCGTCGTCGGCCGGATCGAGCCCGATAAGCACGTCATCGCGCGCCGGAACCTGCACGCGCCGCAGCACCCGCCCGAGCAGCTCGCTGCCGACCTTGGCGCCGCAGCCGCCGCAGCGCATGGCCGGCATGGCGGCGCCGTTGCGTGCCGGCATCGGCCGCATGCCGTCGAGCTCCTGGTACATGCGCATCCAGCGGCGGTCGATATGGTCCTTCCAGCGCCAGACGAGCGCGCCCTCGGCGCTCCAGCGTCCGCGCGAGGCGATCGCATATTTGTCGCCGGTCGAGATGAGGGCCAGGTGGTGGCGCTGCGGCCGATAGGCGCCGAGCGTCCCGTCGCGGCAGGCCTGTCGCAGATTGCGCGCCAGCACCGGCCCCTCGCGGACCGCGAAGACCCCCGACTTGGCCAGGCGATGCCCGCGCAACGCGGCGACGTCGCCGGCCGCGAAGACGAAGGGATGCGACGTCGATTGGAGACTTTCGTTCACGGCGACGAAGCCGCTGTCGTCGGTCGCCAGTCCGGTTTCCTTCAGCCAGGCTGCCGGGACGGCGCTCGTGACCCAGATCGCCGCGTCGAAGGGAATATCCTGGTCCGGCCGGCAATGGAGCATGGCCGGCGCCACCTCGACGACCTTGCGGTTGAGATGCAGGGCGACCTTGCGCTCGCGCACGACGCGCGTGAGGCGCCGGCGCACGCCCGGGTTATGCGTCGGCAGCAGCTCATCGGTATCGGTGACGATGGCGAACGTCACCGGCAGCCGACTCTGCGAGGAGACGTCTAGTCGCGATGCGAGGCGATGCTGCAGCGCCAGGCAGATCTCCGTGCCGCCGGCCCCGCCGCCGACCACGACCATGCGGAACGGCGCCTGGCGCCGAAGCACACGCTGCTCGATCTGAGCCCAGCCGGCGACGAACCCGTCGACGGGTTTGATCGGGAGGGTGAACTCGCCGGCACCGGGCACGTCATGCCAATCCGGGCGCGAGCCGATGTCGAGCGACACGATATCGAACGCCACCGGCGGACGGCCGGCACAGACGACATGCTTCGCCGCCAGGTCGATGCCGACGGCTTCGGCATGGTAGAGGCGGACGCCCGCCGCCTGCGCCAGCGGCCGCAGATCGATATGCGCCTCGTCGCGCGTGTAGTTGCCCGCCACGAAACCCGGCAGCATCCCGGAGTAGGGCGTCTCGATGTCGCGGCTGATCAGCGTCACCCGGATGTCCGCCGCCGGCCGCCGGAGGAACTCCCGGACCACCTCGACATGGCTATGCCCGCCGCCAACCAGCACGAGGTCGCGATGGGCAGTCGCGGCGGTCATGGCGTTGTCGCCCGTGGTCTCAGGCATGCGTCCCGCATCGCTCCGAAGCTATGGCAACGACCGGCTGTTGGCGAGACCGCTTGCTTTGTTCTCTTTTTGTTCATATACTGCTCCCAGCTGTTGGCCATCGTGAATAGGTCTCGCCAACCCCTCGCTGGGTACGGGGTCCATCGCCTGATTTCCAATCGTAGGGGCGACGGGCAGGTCGCCCGTCCATCAGTCGCGCGAATCGACGGGCGACCTGCCGGTCGCCCCTACAAACGGATCGTTCTCCGCTGGGCATGGGGTACATCGCTCGATTTCACGTCGGGCGCCGGGGTCGGAGATTTGCGTAAGGTTATTTTGTACGTTTCGCCGAAAATTCGGAATCAGCGATCTGGATCCCCGCTTGGCATGGGGTCGATCGTTCCGATTCGTCGTGCGTCCAAGCGCTTGACGGCAACCTGGGAACGGAGCGAAACTTGGTTAACAAAAAAACAACGATTTGCGGCGGGTACCGGGTGGCTGCGCAAATCCGAGCTGTCGGTACCAGGAGGGTCAGGCGCCATGAACATGATCAACGTAAACCGGCGGCAGTTCTTCAAGATCACCGGAACGGCGCTGGGCGCCTCGACGGTGACGGCGCTCGGCTTCTCGCCGGCGCAGGCGGTCGCCAATGTGCGTCCGTTCAAGCTGGAGCGCACGACCGAGACGCGCAACACCTGTCCCTACTGCTCCGTCGCCTGCGGCGTCATCATGTACGGCCTGGGCGACAAGGCGAAGAACGCCAAGACGTCCATCATCCACATCGAGGGCGACCCGGACCATCCGGTGAACCGCGGCACATTGTGCCCCAAGGGCGCGGCGCTTCTGGACTTCGTCCATTCCAAGACGCGGCTGCAGTATCCGGAGTATCGCGCCCCCGGCAGCGACAAATGGGAGCGCGTCACCTGGGACTGGGCGCTCGACCGCATCGCCAAGCTGATGAAGGACGATCGCGACGCCAACTTCATCTACCGCAACAAGGATGGCCAGACGGTCAACCGCTGGGTGTCCACCGGCTTCCTGGCGGCCTCGGCGACGACCAACGAGACTGCGTATCTCACCTACAAGGTGGTGCGCAGCATGGGGATGGTCGTCTTCGATAACCAAGCAAGGGTCTGACACGGACCCACGGTGGCCAGTCTGGCCCCAACCTTCGGCCGCGGCGCAATGACGAATGCGTGGGCGGACATCAAGAACGCCAACGTCATCGTGATCATGGGCGGCAACGCCGCCGAGGCGCACCCTTGCGGCTTCAAGTGGGTGACCGAGGCCAAGCATTACAACAAGGCCAAGCTGATCGTCGTCGATCCGCGCTTCACCCGCTCGGCCGCCATGGCCGACCTCTACATGCCGATCCGCGCCGGTACCGACATCGCCTGGCTCGGCGGCGTCATCAACTACCTGCTGACCAACGACAAGATCCAGCACGACTATGTCGTGAACTACACGAACGCCGCCTACATCGTGAAGGATGCCTTCGGCTTTCAGGATGGCCTCTTCACCGGCTACAACGCCGAGAAGCGCGACTACGACCGCTCGAGCTGGGACTACGTCCTCGGCGACGACGGCTTCGCCAAGATCGACCCGACGCTACAGGATCCGCGCTGCGTCTACCAGCTGATGAAGACGCACTATTCGCGCTACACGCCGGAGATGGTGGAGCGCATCTGCGGCACGCCCAAGGACAAGTTCCTCAAGGCCTGCGAGCTGATCGCCACGACCGCCGCGCCCGACAAGGCGATGACCAGCATGTACGCCCTCGGCTGGACGCAGCATTCGAAGGGCTCGCAGAACATCCGCACGATGGCGATCATCCAGCTGCTGCTTGGCAACATCGGCGTCGCCGGCGGCGGCATGAACGCGCTGCGCGGCCATTCGAACATCCAGGGCCTTACCGACCTCGGCCTGATGAGCAACCTGCTCCCCGGCTACCTGACGTTGCCGGTCGACAAGGAGCAGGATCGGGCGACCTATCTATCGACGCGCCTGTTCAAGCCGCTGCGTCCCGGACAGATCAGCTACTGGCAGAACTATCCGAAGTTCTTCACCAGCTTCCAGAAGGCCATGTACGGCAAGATGGCCACGGCGGAGAACGACTACCGCTACGACTGGCTGCCCAAGCTAGACGTCACCTACGACATCCTGCGGGCCTTCGAGCTGATGTTCCAGGGCAAGATGAACGGGTATTTCTGCCAGGGCTTCAACCCGCTGATGGCCGCGCCCAACAAGAAGAAGATCATCGCCGCCCTGGCGAAGCTCAAGTTCCTGGTGGTCATGGATCCGCTCGCCACGGAGACGGCGAGCTTCTGGGAGAACCACGGTCCCTACAACGACTCCGACCCCAAGAGCATTCAGACCGAGGTCTTCCGGTTGCCGACCAGCTGCTTCGCCGAGGACACCGGCTCCCTCACCAACTCCGGCCGCTGGCTCCAGTGGCACTGGAAGGGCGCCGATCCGCCGGGCGAGGCGCAGACCGACGTCTGGATCATGTCGCAGCTCTACCGCAAGGTGCGCAGCCTCTACGACAAGGACGGCGGCGCCTTCCCTGGCCCGGTCCTCAATCTCGTGTGGCCCTACGCCTTGGCGGATGATCCGACGACCGACGAGATCGCCAAGGAGGTCAACGGCTACGCCATCGAGGACCTGCCGGATCCGACCGATCCGAACAAGCCGCCGATCCTGAAGGCCGGCCAACAGCTCGATGGGTTCGCCCAGCTGCGCGACGACGGCAAGACGTCCTGCGGCTGCTGGATCTACTCGGGCTGCTACACCGAGAAGGGCAACCAGATGGCCCGGCGCGACAACTCGGATCCGACCAATTCGGGTCTGGCGCCGAACTGGGCTTGGTCGTGGCCGGCCAACCGCCGCATCCTCTACAACCGCGCCTCCTGCGACCTGCAGGGCAAACCCTACAACCCCAAGCGCAAGGTCATCGCCTGGAACGGCACCAAGTGGTCCGGCGTCGACGTCCCGGACATCCCGCCGGCGAGCGCGCCGGAGGCAGGGGCGGGGCCTTTCATCATGAATGCCGAGGGCGTGGCGCGTCTCTTCACCCGCGGCATGATGCGGGACGGCCCGTTCCCCGAACACTACGAGCCGTTCGAGGCGCCGGTCGCCAACGTGCTGCACCCGAAGGTGGGACCGAATCCGGTCGCCCGCGTCTTCAAGGGCGACATGGAGGTCTTCGGCAAGCCCGACGACTTCCCGATGGTCGGCACGACCTACCGGCTGACCGAGCACTTCCACTACTGGAGCAAGCACGTCCTCATCAACGCGATCCTGCAGCCCGAGCAGTTCGTCGAGATCGGCGAGGAGCTGGCGAAGGAGAAAGGCGTGGTCGCCGGCGACCGCGTGGAGGTGCGCAGCAACCGCGGCAAGATCACCGCCGTTGCCGTGGTAACGAAGCGGCTCAAGCCGCTCACCATCGACGGCAAGACCGTGCACACCGTCGGGATCCCGATCCACTGGGGTTTCACCGGCGAAACCAAGAAGGGCTTCGGGGCCAACATGCTGACGCCCTACGTCGGCGACGCCAACATCGAGACGCCGGAATACAAGGCGTTCCTGGTGGACCTCAACAAGGCCCCGGCGGCCGTGAGCTGAGGGAGAGCGACGATGGCAACCCAGCAATCCCTCGACATCAAGCGCGTATCGGCGACGACGACGGCACAGCCCAGCGTCCGCGAGTCGGTCGAGGTCGCCAAGCTCATCGACGTGTCGCGCTGCATCGGCTGCAAGGCCTGCCAGGCGGCCTGCCTCGAGTGGAACGATCTGCGCGAGGAGGTCGGCGTCAACGTCGGTGTTTATGAGAACCCGCACGACCTCAGCGAGAACACCTGGACGCTCATGCGCTATGCCGAGGTCGAGGAGCCGGACGGGCATCTCGAATGGCTGATCCGCAAGGACGGCTGCATGCATTGCGAGGATCCGGGCTGTCTCAAGGCCTGCCCGGCGCCGGGCGCGATCGTGCAGTACTCCAACGGCATCGTCGACTTCGTCTCCGAGAACTGCATCGGCTGCGCCTACTGCGTGAAGGGGTGCCCCTTCAACATCCCGCGCATCTCCAAGAACGACCGCAAGGCTTACAAGTGCACGCTCTGCTCCGACCGCGTCGCCGTCGGCCAGGAACCGGCCTGCGCCAAGGCCTGCCCGACCCAGGCGATCAGCTTCGGCACGAAGGACGACATGGTCGAATGGGCGGACAAGCGGATCGCCGACCTCAAGGAGCGCGGCTACGAAACTGCCGGGCTCTATGATCCCCCGGGCGTCGGCGGCACCCACGTGATGTACGTCCTCAAGCACGCCGACCGACCCGAGATCTACTCGAACCTGCCGAAGGATCCGCATATCAGTTCGCTGGTCGAGGCGTGGAAGGGTTGGCCGAAGCCGGTGGCGCTCGCCGGTCTCGGGCTCACGGCGCTGTTCGGCTTCTTCCACTATGTGACGAACGGCCCCAACGAAGTCGACGAGGACGACGAAGACAAGGGCCGGCGGACGCTGGAGCGGAACGGCCGATGAAACCCAGATCCGGTACTGTCTCCCGCTATACCGCGTGGGCGAGAGCCAATCACTGGCTCAACGCGATGATCCTGATCCTGCTCGCGCTCAGCGGTATGTCCTTCTTCCATCCGGCTCTGTTCTTCCTGAGCAGTCTATTCGGCGGCGGCGTCTGGGCCCGCATCCTGCACCCTTGGATGGGCATCGTGCTCATCTTCACCTTTGCGGGGCTCTTCATCCGCTTCTGGCGCTACAACATCTGGGACAAGAGCGATACCCAGTGGATGAACCGGATCCGCGACGTGCTGGCGGCGCGCGATGAGAATCTGCCGGAGGTCGGGCGCTACAACGCCGGGCAGAAGCTGGTCTTCTGGTTCATGACGATCGGCATCCTCGTGCTGCTGGCCAGCGGCATCGTGATGTGGGAATCGCAGTTCGGCGACGCCTTCTCGGTCGAGCAGAAGCGTATTGCGGCCGTCGCTCACGCCATTGCTGCCGTGGTCATCATCGGCATCTGGATCATTCACCTCTATGCCGCCATCTGGGTGAAGGGCAGCGTCCGTGCCATGACCCGCGGCACCGTCACCAGCGGCTGGGCCTGGAAGTTCCATCGCAAGTGGCTCCGCGAGGAGGCTGCCAAGGGCCACAAATGACGCCCAAGGGAGCGGTCGTCGATCCCATCGATATCGGCACCGTCGCACAGCCGCCGTTCGTCCGCCTGCCCGACCTGACGACGGTGTTCAAAAAGCGGGCCGCGCGCCTCGAATTCCTCGCCCCTGGCAATCCCATGGCGGATTATCTGCTCTTCGTCGCAGCCACGATGCATGCGCAGGCCGAAGTAGCCGCCGATCTCCCGGATGGCAGGTTGCCGGACCCGGCGGACATTGCCTTCGCCAACGAACACAAGCTGCCGATCGTCGATCGCCTTACCTGGCGGCGTGACCCGTCGTGGCAAGCGGCGCTCGCGAGAATCGCAGCCCTCCTCGACGGCGTGGCGATGCCCGCGGCCGCAAGCGCGGCGCTTGCTGCGCTTCGCCGCTCCGATCGGGTCGCGCGCGAGACCCTGGCCGACCGGCTGCTAAGGACAGCGGAGGTTGCCGAGGATGCGGCGACCGCCTTCTTCGTCGACGCAGCGCTCCAGCTGTACTGGACGCGCATGGCGGCGCTGCTGGACCGAGGCGCCGTGCTGCCGATCGATCCGCCCGTCCTCTGCCCTGTCTGCGGCTCGCCGCCGGTGGGTAGCACCGTCTATGCCCAGGGATCGCTGCAGGGCGTGCGGTTCCTGTCGTGCGCGCTCTGCGCCTGCGAATGGCACTGCGTCCGCATCAAATGCGCGACCTGCCAGTCGACCAAGGGCATCGCCTATCATCACGTCGCCGACCAGTCGCCATGGCTGAAGGCAGAGACTTGCGACGAATGCCGGACCTATACGAAGATCGTGTATAAGGACAAGGATCCGGACGCCGAGCCGTTCGCCGACGATCTGGCGAGCGTCGGCCTGGACATCCTCGTCGGCGAGGCCGGCTGGGCGCGCGCCACCCCAAATCCGTTCCTGGTCGCGGCCGCGAACTAGCCGCAACGTCTGCCTGTAAGCATTCGGATTTCTGTCACGTGATGACGAAACCGCCCGCCGCCGCTTCCCAGATATCGTTGCCCTCGGTCGATCGCATGCTGCGCGACGACGCTGTCGCCCGACTCGTCGATAGCTACGGGCGCACGGCCGTTACGGCCGCCTTGCGTGCCGCACTCGGCGAGTTCCGGGAGGCGAGGGTGAGCGCCGCAGAGCGCGATGTCGCCGACCGCTGCCGTGCGCGGCTGGAAGCCGAGATGCGACCCTCGCAGCGCCGCGTGTTCAATCTCACGGGTACCGTCCTGCATACGAACCTCGGCCGCGCCCCGCTGCCCGACGACGCCGTCGACGCCACGGCAGCGGCGCTAAGGAGTCCGACCAATCTGGAATACGAGGTCGAAAGCGGAAGGCGCGGCGACCGGACCGAGCATGTGCGGAGCTGGCTGACGCGTCTCACCGGCGCCGAGGCCACGACGGTCGTAAACAACAATGCCGCTGCCGTCTTTCTCGTCCTCAATACGCTCGCGCTGCGCCGAGACGTGCCGGTATCGCGCGGCGAGCTGATCGAGATCGGCGGCGCGTTCCGCATGCCCGACATCATGGCGCGCGCCGGATGCAGACTCGTCGAGGTCGGCACCACCAACCGCACGCACCTGTCTGATTTCGCCGCGGCGATCGGTCCGCGGACGGCGATGCTCATGAAGGTGCACCCGTCGAACTACGCGATCGAGGGATTTACCGCGGCGGTCGGCGACTCCGATCTCGCCGACCTCGCGCACCGCCATCAGTTGCCCTATGTGATCGATCTGGGCAGCGGCACGCTCATCGACCTCACGGCCTACGGTCTGCCGCACGAGCCGACACCCATGGAGGTGCTGAAGGCGGGCGCCGATCTGGTGACCTTCAGCGGCGACAAGCTGCTCGGCGGACCCCAGGCGGGCATCATCGTCGGTCGCGCCGACCTCGTCCGCAAGCTCGACCGCAACCCGCTGAAGCGGGCGCTGCGCCTCGACAAAGGCCGCCTCGCCGCGCTCGAGGCGGTCCTACGCCTCTACGCCGATCCCGATCGCCTGACCGCACGCCTGCCGGCTCTTCGCTTGCTGACGCGGAGTGACGTCGACATCAAAGAGTCGGGCGAACGGCTCCTGCCCGTCGTTGCCCAGGTCCTCGGTCCAGGTGTCGAGATCGGCCTCGAACCGTGCCGGAGCCAAATCGGCAGCGGCTCGCTGCCCGTGGACCTGTTGCCCAGCTGGTGCCTTGCGCTGCGGCCGCGACAAACCGGCGGCACGGCGCTCGCTCGGCTCGCCGCTCAGTTCCGTGCGCTGCCGATCCCCGTCATCGGGAGAGCGGAAGACGGCTGTCTCAAGCTCGACCTGCGCTGTCTCGATGACGAGCCGGTGTTTGCCGAACAGCTGTCCCGGTTGCAGCGCTAGCTCGTGCAGCCGGCAGCTCATTCCCTCGCAAACCGATGATCATCGGCACTGCCGGGCACATCGATCACGGCAAGACCGCTCTCGTGCGGGCGCTGACCGGCGTCGACGCCGACCGGTTGCCGGAGGAGAAGGCGCGCGGCATCACGATCGACCTTGGCTTCGCCTACCGCCCGATCGAAGGCGCGGAGACGCTGGGATTTGTGGACGTGCCGGGGCACGAGCGGTTCGTGCACAACATGCTGGCAGGCGCGGTCGGCATCGAGTTCGTCCTGCTCGTCGTCGCCGCCGACGACGGGCCGATGCCGCAGACGCGGGAGCATCTGCAGATCCTCGACCTGCTCGGCCTGAAGCGCGGCATCGTCGCGGTGACCAAGATCGACCTGGTCTCGCCGGAGCGGGTCGACGAGGTGATGCGGCAGGTACGCTCTCTGGTCGCGCCGACCGGCTTGGCCGACGCCGCGATCGTCGCAGTTTCTTCTGCCACGGGTGCCGGCATCGCCGAGCTGGAGGCGCGTCTGCTTGCGGTCGCTGCCGAAACGCCGCTGCGACCGAGTTCCGGGCACCTCCGTCTGGCCGTCGACCGCTGCTTCTCGCTGACCGGTGCCGGGACCGTGGTGACCGGAACTGTCTTCGCCGGCAGCGTTGGCGTCGGCGACCATCTGATCCTTACCCCTTCGGGGCACGAGGCGCGCGTTCGCGGCATCCATGCGCAGAATCATGCAGCCGACCATGGGCAGGTCGGCCAGCGTTGCGCCATCAATCTCGTGGGGCCGCAGATCAGCAAGCAGCAGGTCCAGCGCGGCGATTGGCTGACTGACCCGGCCCTGCATCAGCCGACCGACCGGATCGATGCCCGCGTGCGGCTGCTGCCGAGCGAGGTGCGACCGCTGAAGCATTGGACGTCCGTGCATCTGCATCTTGGCGCCGCGCATGTGCCGGCCCGCGTGGCGCTGCTCGATTCCGAGGCGCTGGCGCCGGGCGGCGAAGGCCTGGCGCAGCTCGTGCTCGACCGCGACATCGGTGCCCTCCGTGGCGACCGGCTGATTCTGCGGGACCAGTCGGCGCAGCGTACCGTCGGCGGCGGCATCGTGCTCGATCCGTGGCCGCCGGCGCGTGGGCGCCGCAAGCCGCAGCGTCTGGCCAGCCTCATGGCGCAGAGCCGGCCCACGGCTGCGGCGGCGCTCACGGAATTGCTCGACATCGATCCCGGTTGGGTTGATCTGGGACAGTTTGCCAGGGCGTGGAACTTGCCGCCGTTCGAATCGGCCGATGCCTGGCGCCAAGTCGAAATGGTGCTGGCGGACGAAGGCGGACGACAATTCGCTTTCTCGCCTGCGCGATGGTCCGTGTTGACCGCCGCCATTGTCGAGGTGCTTCGCTCGCACCACCTCAAGCTTCCCGAAAGCGCCGGAATCGAGGCCGAGCGCCTTCGGCTCGCGTCGGCGATACGGCTGCCGCCGTCGGTATTCGCGGGCACCCTCGCCCGGCTGCTGCGCGACAAGACGATTGAAGCGGATGGGCCATGGCTTCGGCTGCCCGGCCACGCCGTCAGACTGACGACGGCGGATGAACGGCTCTGGCAGCGCATCATGCCGATGATCCAGCGCGATCGCTTC
Source organism: Pseudomonadota bacterium (assembly GCA_046724215.1). Classification (GTDB taxonomy): domain Bacteria; phylum Pseudomonadota; class Alphaproteobacteria; order Dongiales; family Dongiaceae; genus JBKOWC01. The sequence goes on from JBKOWC010000020.1 coordinate 12,245, forward strand.
CAGCCGCCCCGCGTGCGCGACTTTGCGCTTGCGCTGCCGGCGCGCGAGGACGACGTGCGGCAGGTGCTCCGGCGCCTGGCGAAGATGGGTCAGGTCGTTCAGGTCGCCCCGGATCATTTCTTCTTGCGGTCGACCGTCGCAGAAATCGTGACGATTGCCGATCGGCTCGCTGCTGCCAGTCCACAACAGACGGTGACGGCCGGCGCTTTTCGGGACAAGATCGGCTCTGGCCGAAAGGTCGCGATCCAGATTCTCGAATTCCTCGATCGGGCCGGAGTCACCGTTCGCGCGGGTGACGTGCGAACGGTGCGTCGGGAGAGGCTGGATCGGTTTGGCGCGGCGTCGAATTGAGGTCACTATCGATGCATGGCTTTGTCGGAAGAGACTCGTCCCTGGTGGGGCGGCTGGACTTCAAATCCAGTAAGGGCCGTGAGCCGGTCCTTGGTGGGTTCGACTCCCACTCTCTTCCGCCAACGACAGCGATTTGTCATCGGGGCCGGTGATGGCGCCCGGCTTCCTCGATCAGCTCCGCCGCAGCGCCGAAGCGATAGAACAGGAAGAGGCGGAGTATCGACGCGAGAGCCGTCGACGGCTGGAAGGGCTCGAAGTCGAGCGGACGCACGCCTTTCGACGCTACAACCTGGTGAAGGACATGGCTGAGGCGGCGCAGACCGAGCCGGCCGAGAGCGTCGCTGCGCAGGTCGCGGTCGCCACCGCCGAGTCCGGCTGGAGCGATGCCAGGGAGGGATTCGCCGAGGTCAGAGATCACTTGAGTACCGTGGCCGCACTCATTCACGCGCAACTGCGCCGACCGGCGGAAAGAGCGTTGACGACGCCGGATGGCGACGTAAGGACCGCGCTGGCCTCCTTCGAGGCCTGGTATCGCGAGCGGTTCGGCAAGGATTTCCTCGATCTGCTCGGACGCGAGGCGCCGTCGTTCCAGCCGCTGGTCGATTTTTGAAATCCGGCGATTGAATGTCGATCGGTTCGCCATGACCGACGCGGGATCAGCATACCTGAACCGCTACCGTCTCGACGGGCGTAGCGCCCTGGTGACGGGATCGGCGCAAGGCATCAGCCTCGCGACGGCAAGGGCGTTGGCAGAAGCCGGTGCCCGCGTCACCCTCACGGACATCGACGCATCGGCTCTCGAGCGGGCCGCTGCCGAATTTCGCGCGGCGGGCCACCATGTCAGGTCCGAGACACTCGATGTGACGCAGGAAGCCGCGGCCGGGGCGGTGGTCAACAGGATCGTGGCCGATTGGGGTCGCCTCGACATTCTCGTCAACAACGCCGGTACGGCCGGGCGCGCGTCATCGGTCTTCTACGAACGGCAGGTATGGGAGCGGATTCTCGCGGTCAATCTTACCGGTTGCTTCTTCATGGCCCAGGCCGTTGCCCGGACGATGCTGCCGCGGAAGTCCGGCTGCATTGTCAATGTCGCCTCGATCATGGGACTGGTCGGGAACAGTCTCTACCCCAACCCGGCCTATCATGCGACCAAGGGGGCGCTGGTGAATTTGACTCGAGCGCTGGCAATCGAGTGGGCCCCGGCGCGTATTCGCGTGAACGCCGTCGCGCCATGTTTCGTTGAGACACCATTGACCTCCAAGCTGCTCGCCGACTCCGCGATGAAAGAGAAGATCATCGAGCGCACACCCCTTGGTCGGCTTGCCACTGCCGACGACGTGGCCGCCGCCATCCTGTTTCTCGCGTCAGACGCGGCGGCGATGGTGACCGGCCACGTGCTGGCCGTCGACGGGGGCTGGCTAGCTCAGTAGTTCCGATCGCTGGGCGCGTGGTTAATCGTCGGTAGGAATTCCTAACATCGATGGTTTAGGAATTCGCCGAGTTCCTTCACGAATCCGGCAAACCCACGCAAATCCGGGCTTAGATGCAGGGCGCATCGCGCTGCCGCCCCGACTTGAAGGCAATTTGCCGCATCGTTCGATCAAAAGTCGCTCGAAATATCGATCGAATGTTTAGGGTGTTTTAAGCGGGTTCCAGCGAAATTCAAGCGATCACGAGGGACCGGCGCGTAGCGGGGAAAGCGCCGGCAAAGTGCAACTTTGTTGCGGCATTTGGCTGCTGAAGAAATTTGGAAGGAAGGCGTTGTCGTGACTCCGGACGGGACTTCTCGCGTTGAGATCGACCACTCGAGACCGGACCTGAACATCGAGCGTACCGGCGCCCGCGCCGGCGATGTCGGCATCCAGACCGCAGCCCTGCCCGAGAATGGCGGGCCGGTCGTCGTGGAACCGCCGCAGCCCGGACAGAAGGTCGAGATCGATCTCGACCATCACGCCGCTCTGCGCCTGGCCTTCGACTTCAAGGGAGCAGCCGTCGACGCAATCGACGGCAAGATCTTCGTCACGCTGCCGAACGGAGGCGTGGTCGTTCTGTCGGGCGAGCTGGTGACGCAGTTCCTGGC
>JBKOWC010000109.1:0-18957 GCA_046724215.1 Pseudomonadota bacterium
AGCGCCTTGAGCCGCGCCACGTCGGCGGCCGTCAGCTTCGGATCCGCCGTCAGCATCAGGTCGATCGGATCGCCCGGCATGAGCCCGATCAGCCCGTAGATGCAGACGGACATGACGAACAGCACGACGAGCGTCTCGACCCCCCCCCCCCCCCCCCCCCGGGTCATCGCCTTCGCGATTCCCGCTCGATGTGATTCCCCCGCGAAAGCGGGGGCCCAGGGGCAAGCGACGGACCGGTGGCTCTGGACCCCCGCTTTCGCGGGGGAATCAATGAATGGTTGTGACGCAGGTTGCTGTGCTCCATGCAGGACCGTGCAGAGATCACTCGGCGATCCGCCACTGTTCGGCCCATAGGCTCGACGGGTACTGATGGCCGGTCGGCGTGATGCCCTTCAGCCATTTCGGGAAGATGAAGGCCTGGGCGCGAAAAAAGAGCGGCAGGTCCGGCAGGTCCTCGGCGTAGATCGCCTGCAGCCGGTGCCACATCTGCTCGCGCTTGCCGCGGTCGAGTTCGACCTCGATGCAGTCGATGAGGTCGTCCAACTCGCCGTTGCGGTAGTTCGCATAGTTCTGTCCGGCCCAGCCGTTCGCGGCCGTCGGCACCATCGTCGAATGCAGGGTCGTGCGCGGCACGTTCTCGGGCGAGCTCAGCCAGGCGAACAGGGCCATGCCCGTGAACTTTCGCTGGGTGATCGTCTCGCCGAACAGCACGCGCGCCGGCTCATTGCGGATGCGCGCATTGACGCCGACCGCCTTCCACTGGCTCTGCAGCACCTGCTCGACCAGCTCGCGAGTCCGCTCGCCGGCCGTCGTGATGAGCTCGAAGCTCAGCGGCTGGCCCGATGCATCGTGGCGCAGCCCGTCGGCGCCGGGTTTCCAGCCGGCCTCGTCGAGCAGGGCCGCCGCCTTCGCCGGATCGTGCGGGTACTTCATGACGTCGTCCGTGTGGACCCAGTCGAGCGGGCTGATGTCGGTATCAGCGACCGGCTGGTGGCCGGCAAACAGCTGCTGCGTGAGCGCGGCGCGGTCGAGGGCATAGACCAGCGCCTGGCGGACGCGCTTGTCGGCGAAGATCGGGTTGTCGTCGTTGGGCGTCAGGTGTTCGAAATAGATCACCGGCTTGTAGGAGATGTCGTAGGCATCGTTGTGCCGCTGCTCGAAGGCCAGGGCCTGGTCGATGCTGAGCCCCAGTTCGCCGGCGACATAGTCGACAGACCCCGACAGCAGGTTGGCCTCCAGCGCCGCCGTGTTCTCGATCGTCTTGAAGACGATCCGCTTGATCGGCGGCGGCGGACCCCACCAGGTCGGATTGACGTCGAGGACGATCTGGCTGCCCGGCTCGATGCTGGTGATCTTGTAGGGCCCGAACCAGAGGCCGGGATTGGTAGGGTCGGTGTTGTAGAGGGTGCGGTTGTGATATTCCGCCGGGTCGCCGAACGGCGCCCGCTCCAGATGCGCCGGCACGAGCTGGAAATCGTTGATGCCGTTGTAACCGAACTCGACGCGGTCGAAGTGCATCGTGAAGGTCTTCCTGTCGATGACGTCGATCTTGAGGATGCGGCGATAGAGCTCGGAATTGCTGACGCCGCTCTTCTCGTTGCGGCCCAGCTCATAGGTGAACATCACATCGTCGGTCGTCACCGGTGTGCCGTCGCCCCAGGTCGCGTTCGGCTGGATCGTATAGGTGGCGGCGATGCCCTTCGTCGCCAGCGCCGGGTCGGCCGTCTTGCAGAACGTCGTGCCGGCCTCGCGTTTGTAGCCGGCCGGCAGGTCCTCGATCTTGGCCTTGCCGTTCTCGAAGGTCGGCAGTTCCGTGCAGAGCAGGCAGACGAGCTGCCAGTTCGCGTCATAGGTCGTGAAGGGACGCTGCGTCAGGCCGAGGACATAGGTCTTGGCCAGCATCGCGTCGATGTTCGGGTGCAGTGTCGACGGAAACTGGGTACTGCCGATGATCAGCTGATCGCGCGCCGGCGCCGGCGACGGGCCGGCGAACGCGGCCGCGAGCAGCAGGCCGGCCAATCCGCGGGCAAACCGCCGAAACCATCGCATCGTTCTTCGCTCCCCCAGCGCTGCCGGCGCCGATGATAGCAATGCCGTCCGGACCGGGACAGGGCGCGGTCCGTCCTGCGGCGCTGAAACAATCGAAACAAGAACCCCGGCCCGGCGAAATCATGTGGAAACACGACTCCCGCAGAAACCCACCATGAGATTTCACGGGGACACCAACACCCGGACCGGCGCGGAACTGCCGGTTCCAGTCAACCAGGAGGGGAGTCACATGCTGAAAAGAATCATCACTGCCGCCGCATTCGGTGGCGCTCTGGCCGCCAGCGTGGCCGTTGCCGCCACCGTCGCGACCACGGCCTCGGTGGGGGCGCCGAACGAGAAGACCTATGCGCCTATGCAGAGCATCAGCTACGTCGTCGGCTCGAAGTCGGCGATCGGCTATTTCGTCCAGGAAAAGGGCGCCTGCCGCGTCGTGCTGATGGTCGCCGAGAACGTCGATCCCGACGTCGCGTCGGCGCCGTCGGCGGCCCGCCTGCGGGTCGCCCTGCAGCCCGGCCAGGGCGCCGGCCTCGACAGCGACGAGGGCCGTTCGATCGAGCTCACCTGCGGCACCGGCGCCGCCAGCCTGACCGTCCGCGACGGCAAGTCGGAAGACCTGGCGGTCCTGATCGACTGACCCGGCAGCGGCGGTGCCCCGCGCCGCCGTCCGTCAATGCTCAACCCCGGGCCGCCGCCGCGCCTGTTTACCGACGCCGGGCCGCCCAGCCCTTTGGGGCGAAATAGGATCGAAAAGAAACCGGCCCATGCGTCCCTGGCAGCATCTCGTCCTGACCTTCGTCTTCCTGTGTGGCCTTGCCGTCAGCGTGGGCGCCGTGTCGGGTCCCGACTCGGGCGCGGCGGACAAGCTCTACCGGGTCGTCGACGGCAGGGTCGATCCCCGGACCTACAACGGCTATCGCCGGTATCACGCGGGCTGCAATCACTGCCACGGCTCGGACGGGGTCGGCTCGACCTTCGCGCCGTCGCTGATCGACCAGCTCCCGGCACTGGCCGAATTCCGGCAGACCGTCCTCAACGGCCGCCGCGACGGCGCCGCTGTCATGAAAGGCTTCGGCGCCGACCCCAACGTCGAGCCCTATGTGGACGACATCTACGCCTATCTGCAGGCGCGCGCCGATGGGGCGCTCGGCCGCGGACGTCCCGAGCGGCTGGAGTAGCCCGATGGCTGATCGTTTCGACTCCGCGCCTGCGTGCGGTGTAGGATCGCGCGCTGCGCACAGCGCGATGATCGCCGGCGCCGTCGCGGCCGCGACGGCGGCCCGCAAGGCATGCGTAGCGCCATGACCGCGAATGCGCAGCCGGCATCGAGCGTAAGAGGCAGTTTGCTCAGCATGATCGAAGCGAACGAGCACGCGGTGCTGCCGCCGGCCCAGCTCCTGCAGCTGGTGCTCGACAGCCTCGTCGACGGCGTGATCGCCGTCGATGCGACCGGCCACGTCGTCGCCGCCAACGCCCGCGTCGCCGACATGATCGATGTGCCGCTGGGTGGCGTGCGGCCGGGAATCGCCTTCGTCGACGTCCTGCTGGCGCGCGCCCGCGCCGGCGCCTTCGGTCCCGGGGACCCGGCGCTGCAGGCCGACGAGCGACTCGCCGCCAAGCTGCAGCCCGGCGGGGCGCCGCAGCGGTCGATCGGCAAGGGCGGCCGCATCCTCGAGTTCCGCCGCGGCGACCTGCCCGACGGCGGCTTCGTCGCGATCTATACCGACGTCACCGAACGCGCCCGGCTGGAGCAGGAGGAGCGCCGGGCCGAGCAGCGCCTGCGCGAAATCGTCGAGGCCAATCCGCTGCCCATGACCATCACGATCATGGCCGACGGCCGCGTCGTCTACGCCAACCAGCGCGCCGCCGACATGATGCGCACCACCCTGGAAGGCCTCGTCGGCGCCCGCTCGGTCGATTTCTACGCCGATCCGGTGGATCGCGACGACGTGGTCCGCCGCCTGCGCGACGCGGGCTTCATCGACGCGATGGAGACGCGCTTTCGGCGGCCCGACGGCGGGGATGAGTTCTGGCTCGCCCTCACCTGCCGGCCGATCGTCTATGGCGGCCAGCCGGCGATTGTCACCGGCTTTCACGACCTGACGGAGCGGCGCCAGTCCATGCTGGAGCTGGCGCGCCGCACCGAAATGCTCGATGCCGTCGCCTATGCCGGCGCCAAGATGGTCGGCGGCGAGAACTGGCAGGACGGCATCCAGGACCTGCTGAGCCGCCTCGGTGTCGCTGCCAACGTCGACCGCGTCACCCTTTTCGAGATGCACGGCACCCCGCAGGGCAACCTGGTCGAGAGCTGCCGTCACGACTGGGCGGCGCCGGGGCTGGCGCCGCTCAGCGGCGATTCGCGCTACCGCGACATGCCGCTGCTCGACGACCAGGGCATCGTCGACGAGTGGGCCCAGCGCCGCATGCGCGGCGAGGTCGTGCAGGCGCTCCTGCACGAGCTCGCGGGCTACAACCGGCAAGTATTCCTGGAGCACGGCACGCTCTCGTTCATTTCCGTGCCGATTATGTTGCGCAGCGGCTGCTGGGGCTTCCTCGGTTTCGACGATTGCAAGACCGAACGTGTGTGGACCAAATTGGAGATCGATGTGTTGCAGACTGCTGCTGCCCTTGTCGCCGGCGCCCTCGAGCGGACGCGGATCGACGAGCAGCTGCGCCTGAGCGAGCAGCGCTATGCGCTGGCGGCGCGCGGCGCCAATGACGGCCTGTGGGACTGGGACATGCCCACCGACCGGGCCTACTATTCCCCGCGCCTGCACGAGATCTTCGGGCTGCGCGACGGCCAGCTCGGCCAGTCGCCGACTGCGTTGCTCGACCGCGTCGTACCCGCCGACCGCGAGCGGGTGCTCGAATACCTGCAGTCGCGCTTCGCCCGTCAGCGCCGCAAGTTCGCCTTCGAGACCCGCGTCGAGCATGCGAGCGCCGGCGAGCGCTGGACGGCCTGGCGCGGCCTCATCGTCTACGAGGACGGACGGCCCTTGCGCGTGGTCGGCTCGCTGCACGATATCACCGAGCGCAAGGCGGCCGAGGCCACCCTGCGCGAGCGCGAGGAGCGGCTGCGCACGCTGACCGACGATGCGCCGGTGCTGCTGTCGATGATCGATCCGCAGGATCGGCTGATCTTCGCCAACAGCCGCTTCCTCGAGTTCTTCGGTCGCTCGCTGGCCGACCTCTCGAACGGCAAGTGGGACTGGGCCCAGGACGTTCATCCGGACGATCTGGCGGAGGTAGAGCGCATCTATTTCGATGCCCTGGAACGCCAGCAGTCGGTCGAGATCGAGCATCGCGTCCGTCGCTTCGACGGCGAATATCGCTGGGTGCGCGAGACGCACGTGGCGCGGTTCGCGCCGGACGGCGAATTCGCCGGGTTCGTCGGCGCCCTCGTCGACATCACCGACCGCAAGCGCGCCGAGGCGGAGCTGGCGCGCCAGCGCGAGGCCCTCTATCAGAGCGAGAAGCTGACGGCCCTCGGTTCGCTGCTCGCCGGCGTCGCCCACGAGCTCAACAATCCGCTCTCGATCGTCGTCGGCCAGGCGCAGATGCTGCAGGACTCGGCCGCCGATCCCAAGACGACGGCGCGGGCCGAGAAGATCCGCCAGGCGGCCGAGCGCTGCTCGCGCATCGTCCGCACCTTCCTGGCTCTCGCCCGCCAGCGCCCGCGCGAACTGGCGCCGGTCCAGCTCAACAGTGTCGTCGAGATGGCGGTCGACCTGCTCGGCTATCAGCTGCGCACGGCCGACATCGCGGTCACCCTCGATCTGGCCGGCAACCTCCCGACCGTCCTCGCCGATGCCGACCAGCTCAATCAGGTGGTCACGAACCTGGTGATCAACGCGCAGCAGGCGTTGATCGCCGCCAAGTCGCCGCGGCAGCTGCGCGTCGCGACGCGCGACATGGGGGACGGAACGCTGCGCATCCTCGTCGCCGACAACGGGCCCGGCGTGCCCGCCCATATCCGCTCCCGCATTTTCGAGCCGTTCTTCACGACCAAGTCGCCCGGTTCGGGCACGGGCATCGGCCTTTCGATGTGCCTGAGCATCGTCACGACCCACGGCGGCGGCATCAGCGTCGAGGAGACCCCCGGGGGCGGTGCCACCTTCGTCGTCGCGTTGCCGGCGCGGACGACACTGTCGATGCCCACGGAGGCGTCCGCCGCGCCACGGCCCCTGGCGGCGCGCAAGCGCATCCTTGTCGTCGACGACGAGCCGGAGATCGTCGACACCCTGGCCGACATCCTGCGCTCGGTGGGCCATCTCGTCGAAACCGCCGAGAATGGCCGCCGCGCCCTCGACCGGCTGGCCGGCGGTGCCTTCGATCTCGTGCTGAGCGACCTGCGCATGCCCGTCCTCGACGGCCCGGCGCTCTACGGCGAGATCCGCACGCATCACCCGGCGATGCTCGGCCGCATCGCCTTCATCACCGGCGACATGCTCTCGGGCCAGCTGCGCGAGTTCCTCGCCGTCACCGGCGTTCCCTGTCTGGAGAAACCGTTCAATGCAGACGACGTACGGACCTTGGTCGCGCGGCTCGGTTGAGCAGCGCCGCGACGCCGGCGCACCGATGCGCTATGATCGCGCCATGAGCGTTGGGGGTGGAATGGACAGCAAGGGCCATATCCTGGTCGTCGACGACGATCCGGATCTTCGCGACATGCTGCAGGAGTACTTCGAGACCAACGGCTTCGTCGTGTCGACGGCGGCGGACGGCACCGGCATGCGCCGCATCCTCGCCGGGCAGCCGGCCGACCTCGTGATCATGGACCTGCACCTGCCCGGCGAAGACGGTCTGGTGCTCACCCGCGAGCTGCGCGCGAAAGGCGGGACGGGGATCGTCATGCTGACCGGCGCGGGCGAGACCGTCGACCGCATCGTCGGCCTCGAGATGGGCGCCGACGACTACCTGGCCAAGCCGGTCGATCTCCGCGAACTGCTGGCGCGCGTGCGGTCGGTGCTCCGGCGCGTCCAGACGCCGGTCGCGCCGGCCGGCGGCGAGCCGACCAACCGCGTCGCCATGGGCACCTGCGTGCTCGACCTCGACACCCGCCGCCTGCTCAACGCCGGCGGCGAGGAGGTGGCGCTCACGGCCATGGAGTTCGACCTCCTGAAGGCCTTCGCCGAGCATCCCAACCGCGTCCTCAGCCGCGACCAGCTGCTGGACATGGCGCACAACCGCGACGCCGACGTCTTCGACCGCAGCATCGACGTGCGCATCACCCGCATCCGCAAGAAGATCGAAGTCGACCCCGAAAAGCCCCAGGTCCTCAAAACGATCCGCGGCGCCGGCTACATGTTCGTGCGCAACGGGAAGTAGGGGCGGGCGCTAAGTCCCCTTTTTGATTCCCGCGAAAGCGGGGGTCCAGGGCAGCAACGGATCGGCGCCGTGGCACCCACGTTTGGCGCTAGCTGATGCACGGCCGGACGTCATCATTGCTGCAAGACCACCCTGCGTCCTTCGACAGGCTCAGGATGAGGGGCAATCTTGGTGGCACAAAGAAATGTCCTCATCCTGAGCCTGTCGAAGGACGCACGTCGGCAGTCCGAGTCTCCTGCAAGTCGTTGATGCGACTCGCATACTTGTGTGCATCAACAAGCGCTTTCGCGGGGGAATCAAGAAAATGGCATGGCCTCACATGTCTTTGTCACCCCGCTTCCACGGCCTGTTCCCGCGCCTCCTCCCGACATAGGCCGCCATGGCGGCCGGCGCGATCGCGAAGAAAAGCAAGACTTGGTATCGCGTGAGCGGCGGGATGGAGGTCATCACGCCGAGCACGGCGAGGGCGCCGACGAGAATGAGGGGGCCAAGCCCAAATCTGTGTCGGGCTACCATGAAGAGCTGCCGAAATGTAGTGGCCCTCGATGCCGCGTATGGGTCGGCTGGTGACGCGGTTTCCGGGCCCGCCGGGACGTCCTCGGACTTCATCCAGAAGGATGGCCAAACGAACATCGCTGCCAAGGCGACCAGTATGCCAGCGGTGAGAAGATAGGGGATCGGCGACCCGGTGAAAGCCCGATAGTAACGAAAGACGATGTGACCGTGCTCGACAGTGTAGCACGTGGCATCAGCCGGCACTGGGCCGGCGACGATCGTCTCCCGGGCCAGCTGAGACAAGGGCTGGCAGGCCATAGACGGCACCCAATAGATGAAGGCCCACTCGGCTCCGAGAAACACAGCGAACCGGACGAAGAATGCCAGCGTCGAAGGCATGAGAAGGCCGAAGCTGGAACCGGGAATCTGCTACGCCACTACCTTGCCGCCGTGTGCCGCTGACCATCCCTCGGGGTCGTCGAGGAAGGCGCGGACGTCGCGGGCATCGGCAGTATTGAGCAGGCCCGTCGCCTCGGCGGCGGCCAGCATGTCGCGCCAGGTGGCGAGGCCGTGCAGGCGGACGCCGAGCTTGGCGAGCGTCTCGACACTCGGGAAGATGCCGTAATGGAAGACGACGAGGGCGTCGCTGACTTTGCCCTCGGCCTCGCGGATCGCGTTCACGAAGTTCACCTTGCTGCCGCCGTCGGTGGCGAGGTCCTCGACCAGCAGGCAGCGCCAGCCCGGTTGCATCGCGCCCTCGATCTGCGCGCCGCGGCCGAAGCCCTTCGGCTTCTTGCGCACATAGAGCATCGGCAGGCCGAGGCGGTCGGCGATCCAGGCGGCGAAGGGAATGCCCGCCGTCTCGCCCCCGGCGATCGCGTCCAGCGATTCGAACCCGATCTCGCGCTCGATCGTGGCGACGGCGAGATCGATGACCTTCCCGCGCGCCCGCGGGAAGGCGATGATCTTGCGGCAGTCGATATAGACAGGGCTCGCCCGCCCCGAGGTCAGGGTGAAGGGCTGCTGCGGCCGGAAATGGACGGCCTCGATCTCCAGGAGGATGCGCGCGGTCGTGCGCGCGGCGTCGGCGGCGGTGGTCATCGGCGTTCTCTCGGTTGATCGCTGGGATCAGCGCCGAGCGTCCTTCGACAAGCTCAGGATGAGGTGGTTTGGTTCTGCCATGAAGACTGCCCCACACCTGAGCTGGTCGAAGGACGCACGCTGGTTCTGCCGGCATCGGCGGAAGAGCAGTACTAGCGGCGATTCCCGGCAGCGACAATGCGGCCGTTCCTGCTACCGTCGTGCCGAAAATGAATGGGAGGATCGCAGGTATGTCCGACGACGCCGTGCTGCTGTCCCGCGAAGGGGATATCGGGTTCGTCACGCTCAACCGGCCGGACCGGCTCAATGCTCTGGACAAGGCGATGTGGCAGCGGCTCCGCGCCGTCATGGGCGAGCTGGCGAACGACGCCGGCAGCCGCTGCGCAATCCTGCGCGGCGCCGGCCCTGCCTTCGGCGCCGGCGCCGACGTCGCGGAGTTCGCCACCGAGCGCGACACGCCGGCAAAGGCCGCTGCCTACGCGGAGGTCATGGGCCAAGCCTTACGGGCGCTGCGCGATTGTCCGCTGCCGACCGTCGCCCAGATCCACGGCGCCTGCGCCGGCGCCGGCCTCGCGATCGCCGTCCACTGCGACCTGCGGATCGCTGGCGAGAGCAGCAAGTTCGGCGCGCCCGTGCAGCGCCTCGGCATCACCATGCCGTATCCGGAGATCGCCGCGCTGGTCGAACTGGTTGGTCCCGCGACGACGCTGGAGATCCTGCTCGAGGGCCGGCTCTACGGCGCCGCCGAGGCCTGCGCCAAGGGCCTGGTCTCCCGCGTCGTCGCGGACTACCGGCTGGAGGAGGAGACGCGGGCCACCGCCCGCCGCATCGCCGACGGCGCGCCGCTCGTCCACCGCTGGCACAAGCGCTTCGTGCGCCGCCTGCTGGAGCCGCGTCCGCTCACGCCGGATGAGATCGCCGAATCCTACGCCGCCTGCGCCACGGCGGACTACCGCACGGGCATCAGGGCCTTCCTCGCCAAGGAGAAGCCGCGTTTCGAGGGGCGATGAAAGAGACTTGACTCCTGATGGCGCTCGGAACAAATATAGAACAAAATAGTCGTCAGATGGATGCCATGATGGATGTGGTCCAAGGTCCGGACAAGGCTGTCCGGCTGCAGGAGTTGCGCGCCCGGCTGCAGGCCCTCGAGCGAGGCGGCGGGACACGGCCGCCGCTCGTCCTTGGGCTGCCGGCCCTCGACGCGGCGCTCGGCGGCGGCCTGCCGCTCGGCTGCCTGCATGAGGTGGCGGGGGCGCCGGGCGATGCCGCGGCGCCCGGCTTCTGTGCCGCCCTGCTCGGCCGCCTCGCCGCAACAGGGCCGGTGCTGTGGTGCCAGCCGCAGTTCGACCTCTATGCGCCGGGGCTGGCCGCCTGCGGCCTCGATCCGGCGCGGCTCGTCGTCGTTACGGCCCCGCGTCCGGCCGACCGCCTGTGGGCGCTGGAGGAGGGGCTGCGCTGCCGCGCGCTGGCCGCCGTGCTGGGCGAACTCGACGGCCTCGACCTCACCGCCGCCCGCCGCCTGCAGCTGGCGGCGGAGACGAGCGGCGTCACCGGCTTCGTCCTCCATCCGGAGGGTGGACCGCCGGCCCAGAGCGTCGCCGCCACCCGCTGGCGGGTCACCGCCGCCCCCGCTGGACCCACTCTTCCCGCTGGACATGGGGTCCATCGCTCGTTTTTCGCATTTCCTGTAGGGGCGCGCTGCGCGCGCCCGCCTTCGTGGGGCGGCGACCTGCCATCGACGGAATTGCATTTGAACGATCCGCGGGCACGCGCAGCGCGCCCCTACGCCTCGCGCTGGCGGGTGGAGCTCCTGCGCTGTCGCGGCGGCCGCCCGGGCCGCTGGCTGATCGAATGGATGGAAGGAGGGTGGCGCGATGCGGCGGATCCTCTCGCTCTGGCTGCCGCGCTTCGCGACCGACCGGATCCATCGGCGGCGCGCGCGTGAGCGACCCCACCTTCCCGCTTCGCGGGTTGGAGAGGGAATCGTCACCGCGCTCGCCCTGGCCGGCCGCGCCGTCCTCGCCGGAGTCGATGACGCCGCGGCGGCGGCCGGCGTTTCGCCGGGCATGCCGCTGGCCGATGCCCGTGCCATCGCGCCGGCCTTGCGCGTCCATCCGGTGGACCGCGCCGGCGATGCCGCGGCCCTCGACCGTCTCGCCGACTGGGCGACGCGCTACACGCCCTGGATCGCCGTCGAGGCGCTCGACGCCGAGAACACGCTCGGCGGCGGCGGCGGCCTCTGGCTCGACGTCACCGGCTGCGCCCATCTCTTCGGCGGCGAAGCGGCCGTGCTCGGCGATCTCCTGGCGCGGCTTTCCCGCTGCGGCCATCGCGCGCGGGCGGCCATCGCCGATACGCCCGGCGCCGCCTGGGCTGCCGCCCGTTTCGTCGACGATCCCGACGGCGCCGGCATCGTCGTCGCCTCACGCGCGGAGCGGACCGTGCTGGCACCGCTGCCCGTCGCCGCCCTGCGCCTGAACCCGGCCGTCGCCGCCGATCTCGAACGCCTGGGTCTGCGTCGGATCGAGTCGCTCCTGACGATGCCGCGCGCCGCACTCGCCCGCCGCTTCGGTTGCGGCATCGCCGACCGTCTCGACCAGGCGCTGGGTCTTCTCGATGAGCCGCTGTCGCCGCGCCGGCCGGTCGTGCCGCACCGCCTGCAGATCGCCTTCGCCGAGCCGATCCTGGAAGCGCCGGCCATCGTCGAGGGGCTGCGCCACCTGCTGCACCGGCTCTGCGCCCAGCTCGAGACCGAGCAGCGCGGCGCCCGTCGTCTCGACCTCGCGCTCTACCGCGTCGACGGCACGGCGCAGCACGCTGCCGTCGGCACCGGCCGGCCGAACCGCGACGCCGCGTCGCTCGCCCGGCTGTTCGGCGAACAACTCGAGCGGATCGATCCCGGCTTCGGCATCGAGGCGATGGCGCTGGCGGCGCCGGCGGTCGAGCCGCTCACCGCCCTGCAGATCGTGCTGGCGGAGAATCCTCCTTGCAGTGGGGAAGGGCAGGGAGGAGGTCGCAGCGCAGAACTCGATTCTCTGCTCGACACCCTGGGCAACCGCCTCGGCTTTGCCAATCTGCGGCAGCTGGCGCCGCGGGAGAGCCATATCCCCGAACGCGCGGTGCAGGCTGTGACTCCGCTCGCGGCGACGAAGTCGGCAGGCTGGCCGGCGCTGCCGCCGCGCCCCTTGCGTCTGTTCGCGCGGCCGGAGCCGATCGAGGCGACGGCGCTGCTGCCCGATCATCCGCCCGTCATGTTTCGCTGGCGCGCCCGGCTGCATCGCATCGCCCATGCCGAAGGGCCGGAGCGCATCGAACCCGAATGGTGGCGGCCGGAAGATTCGGCGGCCGCGCCGCGCGACTATTTCCGCGTCGAGGACGATGCCGGCCGCCGCTTCTGGCTCTACCGCGCTGGCCACCTGCCGCAAGACGGCCGCTGGTACCTGCACGGACTGTTCGGAAGATAGGAATAAAAACATGAATCGGAGACTATTCTTTGCAAAGTTTTCCATGATTCCCCCGCGAAAGCGGGGGTCCAGAGCCTGTCCCGCACTTGGTGCGGGGGTGAGCGACGTGCCTTGGCCCCTGGACCCCCGCTTTCGCGGGGGAATCACGAATGGAAAATCGGGTCTTAGACCCGCCCCTACAAAAAACGATCCTGATCTCCTGCCGTTTCTGCGATAGCGACGATGACCGCCTACGCCGAATTGCAGGTCACCAGCAACTTCAGCTTCTTGCGCGGGGCGTCGCATCCGCAGGACCTCATGCTGGCGGCGTCGCTCTACGGCATGCGCGCGGTGGCGCTTACCGACCGCAACACGCTGGCCGGCGTCGTGCGCGCCCATGGCGCCGCCAAGGAGGTCGGCATCCGCTTCGTCGTCGGCGTCCGTCTCGACCTGCAGGATGCGCCGAGCCTGCTCGCCTATCCGACCGACCGCGCCGCCTACGGCCGGTTGACGCGACTGCTCACCCTCGGCAAGCGCCGCGCGCCCAAGGCCGAGTGTCATCTGACGCTCGACGACGTGCTGGCCCACGCCAAGGGCCAGGTCGTCGTTGCGCTGCCTGCCGAAGGTGAACCACAGAGACGCAGAGACACAGAGAAGCAGCAAAAAAAGATCGTCATGCCCGGGCTTGACCCGGGCATCCAGACAGCCACGACACCACCTCCTCGAGTTCGAGACTGGATCGCCGGGTCAAGCCCGGCGATGACGCTGGAGAGGAGGGCGGCGAATTTCACGGACTTCCTCCATACTCTCGCCGAAGCCTTTCCCGGCCGCGTCTACCTCGCCGGGCACTGCCTCTATCGCGGCGACGATGCGCGGCGGCTGGCGCAGCTCGAAGCCCTCGCGAAGGCCTGCGGCACGCCGCTCGTCGCCACCAACGACGTGCATTACCACGACGCGGCGCGGCGGCCGCTGCAGGACGTGCTCACCTGCATCCGCGAACACTGCACGATCGACGCGGCCGGTTGGCGTCTCCTGGCCAATGCCGAGCGCCACCTGAAGCCGCCGGCGGAGATGGCGCGACTCTTCATCGATCATCCCGCCGCGCTCGCCCGCACCATCGAGATCGCCGAGCGTTGCCCGTTCAGCCTCGACGAGCTGCGCTACGAATACCCGGACGAACTCACGCGCGAGGGCCGCACGCCGCAGGAGGAGCTCACGGTGCTGGCCTGGGAGGGCGCGCGCTGGCGCTACCCGAAGGGCATGCCGGACAAGGTGAAAGACACGATCGAGCGCGAGCTCGCGCTGATCGCGCAGCTCGACTATGCCCCCTATTTCCTGACCGTCCACGACGTCATGCAGTTCGCCCGCAAGGAGAACATCCTTTGCCAGGGCCGCGGCTCCGCCGCCAACTCGGCGGTCTGCTACTGCCTCGGCATCACCGCCATCGATCCCGCTCATCACGATCTGCTCTTCGAGCGCTTCGTCAGCGCCGCCCGCAACGAACCG
The DNA here is from genome assembly GCA_046724215.1 of Pseudomonadota bacterium. Classification (GTDB taxonomy): domain Bacteria; phylum Pseudomonadota; class Alphaproteobacteria; order Dongiales; family Dongiaceae; genus JBKOWC01. The sequence continues at coordinate 13,920 of JBKOWC010000109.1, forward strand.
CCGGACATCGACGTCGATTTCGAGCACGAACAGCGCGAGAAGGTGATCCAGTACATCTACCGGAAATACGGCCGCGAGCGTGCCGGCCTCGCCGCCACGGTGATCAGTTATCGCGGTCGCTCCGCCATCCGCGATGTCGGCAAGGCCATGGGACTGTCGCTCGACACGGTCGGCGCGCTGGCCGAGCAGCTCTGGGGCTGGAGCAACGAAGGCGTGGCCGAGGCGCAGGTGCGCGAGATCGGCCTCGATCCGCGCGAGCCGCGCCTGGCGCAGACGCTGGCGCTCACGCGCGAGCTCATCGGCTTCCCGCGCCACCTCTCCCAGCATGTCGGTGGCTTCGTCATGACGCGCGGCCGGCTCGACGAGGTCGTGCCGATCGAGAACGCGGCGATGGAGGACCGCACCGTCATCGAGTGGGACAAGGACGACCTCGATGCGCTCGGCCTGCTCAAGGTCGACGTGCTGGCGCTGGGCATGCTCACCTGCCTCGCCAAGGGCTTCGCCCTCATCAAGCAGCATTACGGCCGCGATCTGGACCTCGCGGCCGTGCCGCAGGACGATCCGGTCGTGTACGAGATGATCTCGCGGGCCGACACCATCGGCGTGTTCCAGATCGAGAGCCGGGCGCAGATGTCGATGCTGCCGCGGCTCAAACCACAGAAGTTCTACGACCTCGTCATCGAGGTGGCGATCGTGCGGCCCGGCCCGATCCAGGGCGACATGGTGCACCCCTATCTGCGGCGTCGGGACGGCACGGAGCCGGTGACCTACCCGTCCAAGGAACTGGAGCAGGTGCTCGGCAAGACCCTGGGCGTGCCGCTGTTCCAGGAGCAGGCGATGCGCATCGCCATCGTCGCCGCCGGCTTCCCGCCGGAAGAAGCCGACCGTCTGCGCCGCGCCATGGCCACCTTCCGCCACACCGGCACGATCCATACCTTCCGCGAGAAGTTCATCGGCGGCATGGTGGAACGCGGCTACGGTGGCGAGTTCGCCGAACGCTGCTTCAAGCAGATCGAAGGCTTCGGCGAATACGGCTTCCCGGAGAGCCATGCGGCGAGCTTTGCGCTGCTGGCCTACATCTCGGCGTGGATGAAGTGCCACTACCCCGCGGTCTTCGCCTGCGCGCTCCTCAACAGCCAGCCGATGGGGTTCTACGCGCCGGCGCAGATCGTGCGCGACGCCCGCGATCACGGCGTCAGCGTACTGCCGGTCGACGTGAACGACAGCGACTGGGATTGCACGCTGGAACCCGGCGATGCCCTTCGCCTGGGCTTCCGGCAGATCAAGGGCCTTGCCGAAGACGATGCCAGGCAGCTCATTGCCGCCCGCGGCAACGGCTATGCCGATCCGCTGGCGCTGTGGCGCAAGGGCCGGCTAGGAACGCGGGCGCTGACCGCTCTGGCCCGTGCGGACGCCTTCCGCTCCATGGGTCTCGACCGGCGCCAGGCGCTGTGGGCGGTGAAGGGGCTGCCCATCGCGCCGCTGCCGCTCTTCGCGGCCATGGGCGAAGAGGAGCAGGGCGAGGAGCCGGCTGTCGCCTTGCCTGCAATGGGGATCGGCCACCATGTGATGGAGGACTACCGGACTCTGCATCTCACGCTGAAGCAGCATCCGATGGCGCTGCTGCGCGGCCGCATGACGCAAGGCGGCTATGTGCCGTCGATGCGGTTGGCGACGATCGCGAACGACAAGCGGGTCAAGGTCGCCGGCCTCGTGCTGGTGCGGCAGCGGCCGGGCACGGCGAGCGGCGTCATCTTTGCCACGCTCGAGGACGAGACGGGCATCGCCAACATCATCATCTGGCCCAAGACCTTCGAGCGCTACCGCCGGATCGTGCTGACCTCGAGCCTGCTCGGCATCGACGGCACGCTGCAGCGCGAGGGCATCGTCATCCATGTCATCGCCGACCGCCTCGTCGATCTCTCGCAGCACCTGCGAACGCTGGCCGAAGATGCGGAAGACATGCCGCCGCCGCTGGCCCGTGCCGACGAGGTGAAACGTCCTGGCCATGATGCGCGCGGGGATGCCGCGGCCCGCGGGGCGAACCTGCGCGGCGTGCGCGACCCGGCCTTCCCGTCACGGGACTTTCACTGATGTCCCGACGTCCCGCAGGACCAACGCCGGCTCGGTCACTCGCGCGCGGCTGCCGCGACGTAGAGTCCGAGGCCGACGAGTATCGTTCCGGAAATCCAGTCCTGCAGGCGGCGGTAGAGCGGGCGGCCGGCGATCAGCCGGGCCGCCCGGCCAGCGGCCAGCGCGACGAAGGCGTCGCAGGGTATCGCGGTCAGCGTGACGATGACGCCGAGCAGCAACAGCTGCGGGGCCAGCGGGCCCGCCGCCGGATCGGCGAACTGCGGCAGGAAGGCAAGAAAGAAAAGCGCCGTCTTCGGGTTCAAGATCTCGACAAGGATGCTCTGGCGGAAGATGCGGCCGTGAGTCCGGTTGCCGGCGGCGAGGGTGGCGGCCGCCGACTGGTTCCGGGACAGCAGCAGGCGCATGCCCAGAAAGACGAGATAGGCGGCGCCGGCCAGCTTCACCACCACGTAGAGCGCTGGCGAGTATTTCAGGACGACGGAAAGACCCAGCGCGGTCACCGTCACATGGAACAGGCTGCCGGTCGCCAGCCCGAGCGCCGCGACCAGTCCGGCGCGGGAGCCCTGGGAGATGCTGCGTGACAGGACGTAGAGATTCGACGGTCCCGGCGAGATGTTCAGCGCGAGCGCGGCAACCGCGAACAGCAGCAATGTCTGAACGCCCGGCATGGCACCGCTCACGCCTCGGCCGAGGCGTACTGGCGCTCGGCCAGGCGCCACATCACCTCGCTGAAATCGCCGCCGGGTGCCAAAGTCTGTACGTGCAGCGGCACCGGCGTCCGCTCCTTCAGCCGCGGATCGGCGATCGGCTCGCCGAACACCTGCCGGATCGGCACCACGCCGGCCCAGACCGGCAGCGCATAGTCCGGCTCGTCGTCGATCGGCGGTCCGGTGCGGATCTTGGCCACGGCGTCCTCGATGGTCATGCCGAGCACCGTGGTCGCCTTCAGCTCCTGGCCGTTGATCGGGCGCAGCTCAGCGTTGCGACGGGGCAGGAAGCGGTCGATGTAGGCCTTCAAGGCCGCCTGCTTCTCCTCGGCATCCTCGATCTTCGCCGCCTTGCCGAAGGCCATGACCGATCGATAGTTGACGGAGTGGTGGAACCCCGAACGCGCCAGCACGAGGCCGTCGAGGATCGTGACGGTGAAGCAGACGGGGATGCCGCTGCTCTGCGCGCGCAGCATGCGGCTGGCCGACGAGCCGTGCCAGTAGAGGCGGCTGCCGACGCGCCAATAGCCGGTCGGCGTCACATAGGGCTGGCCATCGATGACGTAGCCGATGTGGCAGAACAGGCTCGCGTCCAGCACCGCGTGGACGGTGTCGTGGTCGTAATGGGCGCGCTTGGGCAGGCGCCGGATCTTCGAGCGCGCAGTCGGCGCATAGGCATCCATCGTCGTGATCTCCCGATTGCCTCGGATCGAAGCTAGCCGTAGAGTGGCCCCTGCGAAAGGACCACTCCTTCCGATTGAATAGGGCCACTTTTGAATGCCGTCGCGTGCGAACAACGCCGCCCTGGCGCCCGTGCATGTCGATCGCGATCGCGCGGAACCGCTGCATCGGCAGGTGTACCGCGACCTCGTGCAGCTGATCCTTTCCGGTCGTCTGCGCCCGGCGGCGCGCATGCCGTCGAGCCGCATGCTGGCCGAGGAACTGGGCCTGGCGCGCAACACGGTGCTGCTGGCGCTGGAACAGCTGCACAGCGAGGGTTATGTCGAAACCCGCCACGGCTCGGGCACCTATGTGGTCCACGACCTGCCGGAGATGCGGCCGATCGAACCGCGTCGGGGAGCGGCAACGCGGCGGCGGCCGCCGGCGCTCTCCCGGCGCTCCCGACCATTCGCGAAGCAGGACGATCTCTCGGACCGCCGACGCGGACTGCTGAGCCCGGGCGAACCCGACTGTGCCGGCTTCCCCTTCGACCTGTGGGCGCGACTGCTCGCAGCCAGCTGGCGCGCCCCGGAGCAGCCTCTCCTGCTCGGCGAGGAAGCGGCCGGCCTTTCGATGCTGCGCGCCGCCGTTGCCGACTACCTGGCGGCGGCCCGCGGCGTGCGCGCGGCGGCGGAGCAGGTCGTCATCGTCGCCGGCATCCGCCAGGCGCTGGCCGTGGCCGCGCGCATCCTGCTCGATCCCGGCGACGCCGTCTGGGTCGAGAACCCCGGCTATCCCGGCCTGCGCGCGCCGCTGGCGGCGGCCGGCGCCAACCTGATCCCGATTGACGTCGACGCCGAGGGGTTGCGGATAGCGTCAAGCGACGAAGCGCCGCGCCTGATCTGCGTGACTCCGTCGCACCAATATCCGCTCGGGATGACCATGAGCGTGGCCCGCCGCCTGGCGCTTCTCGACTATGCGCGCCATGTGAACGCCTGGATTTTCGAAGACGACTACGACAGCGAGTGGCGCTATGCGGGGCGGCCGCTGGCAGCCATGCAGGGGCTCGACCGGGACGGTCGCGTTCTCTATGCCGGAACCTTTTCGAAGGTGCTGTTTCCGTCGATCCGGCTGGGCTACGTGGTTCTGCCGCCGCAACTGGTCGGGCCGTTTCTCTCTGCCCGCCGGGCGCTCGACGATCAGCCCGGCGTCTTCGCGCAGCCGGCGCTCGCGCAGTTCGTGCTGGGCGGCCATCTGGCGACGCACCTGCGGCGCCAGCGCCGCCGCTACAAGGCGCGCCAGGCATTGCTGCTGGGAGCCGCCGATCGGCATCTCCGCGGCCTGCTCGACCTGGCGCCCGACGCCGGCGGGATGCATCTGATCGGCTATCTGCACCGCGACCTGGCGGCCCGGATGGACGACCGCGACGCGAGCCGGCGGGCCGCCGCGGCCGGCATCACGACGCCACCGCTGTCGAGCCACTGGCTCGGGCCGGCGAAGCGGCAGGGGCTGCTGCTGGGCTATACGGCGCTGCCGGAACGGCAGGTCGACACGGTGGTGCGCCGCCTGGCGAAAGC
>JBKOWC010000343.1:0-2148 GCA_046724215.1 Pseudomonadota bacterium
GCACGAGGCGGGGATGCGCGTGCGCTACATCCATTCGGACGTGGAGACGCTGGAGCGCATCGAGATCATCCGCGACCTCCGGCTCGGCGCCTTCGACGTGCTCGTCGGCATCAACCTCTTGCGCGAGGGGCTCGACATCCCCGAATGCGCCCTCGTCTGTATCCTCGACGCCGACAAGGAGGGATATCTGCGCTCGCAGCGGTCGCTGATCCAGACCATCGGGCGCGCCGCGCGCAACATCGACGGCCGCGTCATTCTCTATGCCGACAAGATGACGGATTCGCTGCAGCATGCGCTGGCCGAGACCAGCCGGCGGCGCGAGAAGCAGCAGGCCTACAACGCCGCCAACGGCATCACGCCCGAAAGCATCCGCAAGTCGATCGGCGACATCATGCAGAGCATGTACGAGCGCGACCACGTCATGGTCGACACCGGTGCCGCCGGCGAGGCCGCGTTGGTCGGCCACAACCTGAAGGCCGTGATCGCCGACCTCGAAGCCAAGATGCGCGCCGCCGCCGCCGACCTCGAGTTCGAGGAGGCCGCCCGCCTGCGCGACGAGATCAAGCGGCTCGAGGCCATGGATCTCGGCGTGCCCGTCGACGGCACACCCCGGCCCCGTTCCACCGCCGGCGCACCGGGCACGACGAGCGGCAAGGGCCTTGGCGGTCGCAGCGCCGGCAAGGAGCCCGGATTCAGGGGACGTCCGGGCGGACGGCCTGCCGGACGCCGGCGGCGCGGGCCGTAGGCCGACTACCGACGATCTTGGGCGACATTATCCGGCCGCACGACATCCCGTTCGCCGTCGGCGCGCGCTATCGTGTGCGGCGCGATTTCGAGGCCATGCGCGACCGCTTCAAGGGCGGCGAGGAGCTGGTCTACGAGGACTGCGCCCTCAGCGTCTATCACGGCTGCAAGGGCTATTTCTTCCGCGATCAGGCCGGCGAGGTCCGCTCCTGGGACCTCTACGACGGCGAAGATTCGAACGCGCTGTGGCGCGATTTCTTCGAACTTCTCTCGGAGCCGCCGGGGCCCGAGAGGAAGCGCCGGTTCTAACCGGCCAGCGCGTCGCAAGGCTGCCCCGCGCCAAGATCCCATTGATTCCCCCGCGCAAGCGGGGGTCCAGTGCAAGCGACGTGCGGTGGCCCTGGACCCCCGCTTTCGCGGGGAATCACGACTTGAACGGATGGCGTCGCGATGTGCCGGATCGCGCGTCGCGAACTGCCCCGTTTCGCCTTAGTAGACTTTGGCCGGCGCGGGAACCGGCGATGCGGCCGGCGCGCCGCTCGCCATCTTCTCCTCATAGAACTGCGTCGCCTTCCGGCGCAGCTTCAGGATCGCGTACATGTTGAAGAAGTGCATGGCGCCGAGGACGACCAGGACGAGGCCGACCTTGCTGCTGAGATACTCGATCGCGCCGGTGGCGTCGGTCGGCTTCTCGCCGTAGCGGAGCGCCAGCGTCACATAACCGATGTTGATCAGGTAGAAGCCGACCACCAGCAGGTGATTGATGGAGTCCGCCAGCTGCTCGTGCCCGCCGAAGCTGTCGACGAGGAAGACGCGGCCGTTGCGGCTGAGCGAGCGCGCCACCCAGACGGTGACGGCGATGCTGATCGCGAGATAGAGCGGGTAGGTGATCTCCATGATCATGACAGTTTCCTTTCTCGGTCTGTCCCACTTGGACCCTATTTTTCCCCTAAATCACCATGGCGCGGGCCAGCTCCGGTAGCGCGGCGTCGAGGCGGCGGGCCAGCGCCGGCAAATGGCAGGTCGGCACCTGCGGGAAGAGGTGATGCTCGACATGCAGGAACATGTGGTAGGAGACCAGGTTCTTGAGCCGGCCGCGCTGGGTGCGGGCCGGATAGGCGTGAGCCTCGGTGTCGTGATGCACGGTCCAGACGGCGAAGAAGGCGGTGAGGCACTGCGCGGCGCCCATAGCCAGCACATGGTAACGGAGCAGCGCCAGATCGAACCAGGCGAACACAGCCGTGATCCAGAGCGCGTTGGCGGCGAGCTCGGCCGCGATCCACAGGCGCGTGCGGCGCTTGCCGAGCCGCAGCGCCGTCCAGTGCAGCAGCAGCGGAAACCAGGGTCCGATGGCGATGGCCTGCCAGCCGCGCAGGCGCGCGCTTGCCGCCTCGGCGTCGCCCT